>CAZJKB010000015.1:0-13521 GCA_964546485.1 uncultured Candidatus Saccharibacteria bacterium
TATTAAATATTTAATATGGACGGTAATACAACAGTAACTCAAGGTAGAACAACAAATAGGGTTGTTAACTATCTACTTATATCTTTATCACTAATTTTTATGTTTGTACTTGGATACTATATAAACGATAGTGTATTTTCAATCCGAGACTATTTAGATTCTAAAAAAGAAGATGTTGTTACAGTCGATGAGCAAAAAGCAGAAGATAAAGAAGTTTTAGTTGATGAAAATGAAACTTCTACTGAAAAAGAAGTAGTAAGTCCTACATATCCTTCATATATCATGAAAGTTGGTAAAACAAACTTTATAATTCCTGATGGATGGAAGATTTCAAAACTTATTGCATACAAGCAGGAATTAACTAATGAAGAAAAGAAAGAGATGTTGAAATCGGACGGGAATTTCTCATTTATTGAGGGTTACTATCCAATATATAGTGGAGCAACGATTGAGTTAACTAATGGTGTTTCTGTTGTAACAATAAATAATAGGGATGGCATGATTGCTGGTCCATTTGGTATTGAGCCTGATTCACTTGGGAAAGATTGGACAGTAGTACAAGAACCTAAAGCAAAGGGGTTTGGATTTGCAAGAAAGCTTGTAAATGGAATTTATGAATATAAGAGAATTGAATTATGTACTGATGCAATGATTTGTGATAAATATCTATTATTGGAAGGACCTTTTGGAAACGAATTAAGCTTTAAAGGTGACAAAAAGGATTTAACTGTTGCTGATAATATATTTAAATCATATCTTCTATCCCCAGAATTACTTGATTTAGGAAGTAGGAGATAGATAATTGTAGTCATATTAAAAAGATATTCCTACATCTTAATAATAGACTAAAAGCATTCTGAGTGCTAATATATAGCTATGTCAGGACATAGTAAATGGTCTACAATTAAACATAAGAAGGCAATTAATGATGCAAAGAAAGGTAAGATATTCTCGAAACTTTCTCAGTTAATTACACATGCTGCTAGAAATGGTGGTGGTGATATTGATATGAATCCAACACTTAGAATGTATGTTGCACAAGCTAAAGAAGAAGGTTTTCCTCTTGATAATATTCAAAAGGCAATAGATAAAGGGAGTGGTAAAAATGATGGACCTGCATTACAAGAGGCAAGCTATGAAGGATATGCACCAGGAGGAGTAGCAGTTATTGTTGATGTTCTAACAGATAATACAAATAGAACTGTATCTGAAGTTAGAAATATATTCAATGACTATGGTGGTAAGATGGGGGAGAATGGTTCTGTATCATGGAATTTTGACATATATGGATATATTCTTGTTAAAGCAGGTAAGATGGTAAAGTCTGAGAAATATGGTGAAGAAGATAAGTTTGTTTCTTCAAATATAGATGATGTTATGATGGAAGTAATGGATGTAAATGGAGTAATAGATATTAATGAAGGTGATGGTGTTCTTGAAGTAATTGTTGATTTTAAAGACTTAGCAAAGGTAAGAGATAGTATCTCAGACTTAGGTTATGTTGTATCTAAAGCTCATATATGGAAAGTTCCTAAACTCAAAAAAGATGTTTCTGAAAGTGATCTAGAGAAAGCAGAGAGATTCATTGAAGCACTTGAAGAGTTAGATGATGTACAAAATATTTGGACAGAGGTAGAGGGGTTGATGTCCTTGAACTAAAATATTATTCATTAATATGCGAATATTGGGTATTGATCCTGGGGTTGCAACAACAGGATGGGCAATTGTAGATTACGATAATGATTATCACCTTGTTGATTTTGGTGTTATAACAACATCTAAGGCTAATGAACAACCTGATAGATTAGTAGAGATATATAATGATATTAATGATATTGTTTCTAAATATTCTCCAGAATATGGTGGTATTGAACTATTACTATTTAATTCTAATGCTAAAACTGTTATGGCTGTTGGAGAGTCTAGAGGAGTAGTTATTCTTGCTTTAAGAAAATTGGGGTTACCAATACTCCAATTCACTCCTCCCCAAGTTAAAAGCACTATTGCAGGAAGTGGAAGAGCAGATAAAAAGCAGGTACAAGAGAATGTAAAAAGGTTATTTAATTTAGATAAATTACCATCTCCAGATGATGCAGCAGATGCAGTTGCTGTCGCTGTTTGTTGTATTGATAGTATAGTGATGAAACAAAAGGCTAATATTAATGTATAATAGATTATGATTACATATATAGAAGGAAGAGTATTAAATATTGAGAGTAGTGATAAATATAGTACAGTTGAGGTAGTTACTACTTCTGGAGTCGGATATGAGATATTTATGCCTGTAGGTGAAGTATCATTAATACTTAATCAGGAAATTGTTTTACATATAAGTCATGTAGTTAGAGAAGATAGTCAAACCCTATATGGGTTCATCTCGAGAAATGATAGAAGGGTCTTTCAGCTTTTAACTACAGTATCTGGAATTGGTCCAAAAGGGGCTATAAGTATTATGAGTAGATATAGTTCTTCCCAGATTGCGAAATTAGTTAAAGAAGGTGATCATAAATCACTATCACAAGTCTCTGGACTGGGTTCTAAAGGTGCACAGAAGATAGTTGTTGAACTAAAGGATAAATTGGATTGGTTAGACAGCTCAGATTATGTTGATAGTAATGATGAGGTATTGGGAGAACTCAAGACAGCACTTAAGAGTTTAGGCTTTGATAATGCAAAGATAAATGATAGTTTAAGTACAGCAAAAGATCTCCTTAAGGAGAATAAGTATACATTAGAACAATTAATTAAGTATGTATTGTCAGAGTAATGATAGTATCAAGTAATAATGAAAAATCTATTAAAAAGTTAGGTGAGGATATAGTTATTAAAGGTATTAATAATGTAAATACTAGTGATGATACCTTTGTAGATAATAAGATTAGACCTAATTCTTTTGATGAGATAATTGGTAGATCTAATGAAAAAAAGACTTTAATGATGATGATAGATTCTGCAAAGAGTAGGGGAGAGGCATTAGATCATATACTTTTTTATGGCCCTCCAGGTCTTGGAAAAACTACATTTGCTATGGCAATATCTTCTCAGCTTGGTAGTAATTTAAGGGTTACATCTGGTCCTGCTATTGAAAGGCCAGGAGATCTAGCAGCTATATTAACAAATCTTAAAAGCTCTGATGTCCTATTCATAGATGAGATACATAGGTTATCTAAGTCTGTTGAAGAGATATTATATCCTGCAATGGAGGATCGAGTACTAGATATTGTAATGGGTAAAGGTGCATCTGCAAAGACAGTGAGGTTAAACTTAGAACAGTTTACACTTGTTGGTGCTACAACACAGATTGGAAAGATTAGTTCACCTATGAGAGATAGATTTGGATTAATACAAAGATTAGATTATTTTGAAGTAGAAGATTTAGATAATATATTAAATAGGGCATCAAATATCTGGAATATATCTCTTGATAAGGCATCACTTAGAGAGATATCAAATAGATCAAGAGGTACAGCAAGGATTGCTTTAAGATTGTTAAAAAGGGTTAGAGACTATGTATACTCAATTGGAAAAGATAATATTGATATACTATCTGTTAAAGCAGCTTTAGACCTACTTGGTGTTGATGAAGATGGGTTGGAAGGAATAGATAGAAAGCTTTTAGCAATGATATATGAGAATTATGATGGTGGTCCTGTAGGTCTGTCCACACTATCTGCAGCTATATCTGAAGATATTAGTACATTAGAAGATGTCTATGAACCATATTTGATGAAAAAAGGATATATTAAAAGAACTCATAGAGGAAGAGTTTTGACAAAACAAGGTGAAGATAAAGCATTAGAAATTATTGATAAATTAAGTATTAAATAGTATGGATGGCTCAGTAGATAATGTAAAAAGAGGAAGATTATTTAGTATTGCAGTTATCTCTACACTACTAGTATTAATAACTCAATTAACAGATACTTCGAATACAGCATTTTGGATGATTTTCTTAAGAGCAGGGGGATATGCAATATTTATATATCTTTTTTTGATTTGGGGGCTTAGGTTTCAAGTTACATTATATTCATTACTCTTTGTCCTTCCATATACAGCAATATATCTTTTATTACAATATGTTTTCTTTGAAATTTTCTTCTTGACCTTATCGGGGAGGGTGCTAGAAATTATTATATTGCTTATTCTTGGTTTACTTATATTTATAGGTAATTATGCATCTATGTTGATGGCAAATATCTTTAATGTGGGTACTATTAAAGATATTCCACTTATACATGCAGCAAGAACGACATCTTATATATTATTATTATTACAGACATACTTTTTAACATATTCATTATTACATAGTGGTGTTAATATACTATTTTTAATTCCATTATTCTTCATATTTGTATTTATTTCTTTGTATTTGCATTTGAAAAATTCAGATTTACAAGATTTAATCATCACAAAATATGCATTAGCAATAGCTTTTGTAACAATGATATCGGTCTTTTCTATAGTATTTGTTAATGTTGAGCATGCAATAGGGGCATTGGCTCCTACAGTTGTTGTTTATGCATTAATAGGTACTATTATGAATAATAATAAGCAGTTATTAACTAAGAAAGATACTGCTATCTATATATTTTCACTTATTCTAGTCTACATAATCATATTTTTTTCTGCACGCTAGGTAGTAGGGAAGAGGGGGGGAGTGATTATTTGAAACCTATAGTAGTTAGGGTGTTACTAGTCCTATAGTAATCGTGTGGATAACTGTTTCATAGAAATGTTACATAAAGTTTTCAAGCAAATGTATGAATAATATCATCATAATCAATTAATAAATTACATTAAATATCTCCAATATCTCTTCATGTTAGATATCTCTTCCCTCAGTTGTAAATGTATGTAATTTAGTGGTATTATATATCGAGTATAATCACCCTTATATGCGATAAGGTATATCGTATGAACTTAGGGTGCTTATTTCATACAATTTATACATTAGTTAATTTTAATACTTTATATTAGATATTTACCTTTTACTCAATACAATATATTCTATTATTATGGTTAATATATACAAATCTTATGATTTAAAATTTCATACCCCCCTATTCTATGAATCCTAAAATTTCTGTTCATGACAATATTCCTAAGCTTCCTGATCAAGATATATTTCTATTAGAACTGCAGAATAACAATTATAGTATGCAAACAGTACTTAACTATGCTAGAGATTTAAGTATATTTGCTGTATTTTTACATATTAATCAGTATTCATTTGATAAAATTGGGAAAAATGAGATTACACTATATAAAGGATATCTACAAAATGGGAATCATCTGAAAGATTTGGATATAATTAGGCATAGCTTCATGAAAAATGTTGGTATACCGCCTAAAAACACCCTAAGGACCTACAAGGGGTCTAAATCGAACGATACTGATCTAGGTGGTCTAAGTAGTCCTTTGAATGTTAATGAAAAATACAGGAATAACTCTGAGGTGTTTAAATTTGAATTTTTAGAGAATGTATATCGAAAAGTTTTTGGTTCTTTGGGGATATATGAAAAACCATTAAATAGTTCGAGTAGAAATATGAAAGGTTTAGATCCTAAGAGTGTTAATAGAATGTTAAGTGCAATTAGATCATTTCTTAAATTTAGAATAGATAGAGATTTAGATATTCCTTTAGCTCCTGATGCAATTAAACTTGTTAAGGCTGATAAAAAGATATCTCAGGTAGCTAGTTTAGAAGAGTTAATTAAATTAATAGAATCACCATTGCAATTTGAGAGTGATAATCTTGTTGGTATTAGAAATAGATGTATGCTAGAACTTCTTTTTTCAACAGGTATGAGAATTAGTGAATTAATTAATCTTAATTTAGATCAGATAAATTCTGAAGGTTCATTATTTATATTAGGTAAAGGGAAAAAGGAAAGATATGTATATTTAACACAAAGAGCTATGGAATGGTTAGATAGATATTTAGAGGTTAGATTACAGTTTGTTAATGGTGAAGTTCGTGAAACATCTAGTGGTGAGGATGTTTCATCATATGAATTAAAAGATTTCAGTATTGAAGGAGAGAAATATAGATATATTAAATTGTGCGAGGGATATAGACAGAGTGGATATTTGGATAAGTTTGCATCCCCTGCTCTATTTATTCCTTTTAAGAAGAAATCTTTAAGATTATCTACTAACTATTTTCAGGAATGTATTGCAAAGTATAGGAGAAGATTAGGTATTATGGTACATACTTCTGCACATAGTTTAAGACATGGATTTGCTACTTATTTAGCTGAAAATGAAGCTAATCCTGCTGCTATACAGGTATTACTAGGTCATGAAAGTTTAAATACAACAACAAGGTATGTGCATGCATCTGATAACTTTGCAAGAAAGACACATAGAGAGAAACATCCTTTGAAGGTGAGTTAGTTTTAGTATTAAAGAATTATTGATTAAAATTATATTTCATTGTATTGTTATATTATGAATAATAAAGAAAAAATAAAAGAAATTATACTGAATGTAATAAATTCAGATGATATTACTAATAAGGAAGAGATAGTGAGTAAATTAGTTGAAGTATACAAGATATTTGAAAGTATAGAAAAAGAAGTCTTATCCTCACCTACTGATCAAGCTAAAGTGAAAACATTCACACCTGTTGATGTAAATGTAAATTTTGGAATATTAAATTAATTACATATTTTTATGCAATATAATGCATTAGCACCGCAAAGTAATGGTTTAAGTTTAGAGTACATCGTAAATGGCTCTGCACTAACAGATTCTGGCAGTGTAATTGAAGACGAAGTTAAGCAACAAAGGATTCGTAATGAAGAGTTAGGCAATTTCGGCCTTGATGAACTTCATTCAAAGATATATGATTTAACACCACGAGCAGCTATGATACCCGGACTGAGTAAAGAAGGATACGGTCTATTTGCAAGAGGATTAACAAAATTAGTTGGTATTGGTGAAAAAGATACACAAGGAAAAATCATGAGTGATGATGAATTGGAATCTATGAAGATTAGTAACATTTCCTTTCTACAAAGAGATTTCTCTCCAGATGCAGGATTTGATACAACAAATGTTAGTATTCCTTTAGAATCAGGCGAACAATTTCCTCCACATGTTGCAATATCTTGTCCTGATTTAGTTGAGTTTGCAGCTACTTTTGATGATACTCATACCTTAGTGGTTATTTCAATGGGTAGTAAAGTACCTAGAAATGGAGGAGAAATGAATCCTAAGCCAGTTGTTTCAGTGTTGACGATGAATGATAAAGGAGTATGCATTCCAAGATTTTCAATGACTATGGTGAGTGAACAAGTACCTGAACATCAATTTGATACGAATAAAGATGGCTCTTTATATAGACCGAGACTCAAAGATGGTTCAGTACCAGTTATTGAACTTGCACATACAATGAATAGAATAATGTCTAATAAGTTAAGTGGTAGTGAGAATGCAACTATTCCTCAAATACAAAGTATGCAGATAGGGTTAATTGAGGCAGATACTAGAGATGGTGGTGGATTTGTAGAAGTTGCTGTAAAGGCAATGCCAGGAATGATAAGTTCTAAGAATGCTCTAGGTATTACTTTGTCTCAAGACTATAATAAAATTCCTAGAGCTATGGGTATTCAGGATAAGCGGATATTTAGAGAATTATAGATGTAAATCATTGAGTAGTCTTAGAATGTATACAGTTTCACCTTTTAGTATTTATTTTGTCAGATATTCTTCAAGTATACTCTTTGCTGCTTCGACTTCACTATTCCATTGTTCGATAATCGGAGATTTTCCTGTTGAAAAATAGATTATTAATTCTTTGATAGGAACTCCTGCCCTGTCACCAATTGCTTCTTGTACTTTTTTAAATCCATTCCGTTTATTTATCTGTGTTAATAGATTAAAAAATTGTTCAATTCTAACTTTTTCATTAATCCTAATAAGACCGTTTGAGATTAGTAATGTAAATACATTATGAAGTGTTTCTTGATTGAGATTCTGAGGGAAGTTCTTAGGATTCTTTTCTTTTGATATTAATAGGTTAACAACTTCCAACGATTCAAGTACATTCCCGCCTGAAGTTTGTAAATCTATAATACCTGTTCTAGAGTCAACTGTAGCGGCATATAACATTAATAAGTTGCCTCTACCTCGTTCGAGAAGTGATCTAACTTTGCCTACAGTTTCAATTTTTCTTTGCTTTGTTTCTGCTTCTATTAATAGTGCTTCTAAAGATAGCGCAGTTTTAGATATTGATCCATCTGTAGCTCGCATTTTAACTAACTGTTCAAGTGTCTGTCTATGTTTTTCGATATTGTTCTCGAGTAATAGTTTCTCTTCGATCGCTTTCTCATCGACCTGTACCTTTGGTATTGCTTGTCTAAGTAGTTGTGATAGTACTCTATGTAGTTGGATTCTTTCTGGTCTTATATTATTTCTTATTTCACCTGCAACTGTTATTACCATCGTTGCATCATCGTATGCATGGAGTTCGAATATTGAATTTAAGGTCTCTTCATTCGCTAGAATATCCGCTAGTTTCTCTGCTGAAGTTTTTGTTACAAGCTCGATTAATCGCTTTGGATCTTTTATCGAAAGAATTCCATCTGTAGTCTCGACTCTTATTCCAACTGGATTTGCTTCGAAAATTTCATGCGTCTTTAGGAATTCCCACCAATTTGGTAATAGGAAAGATTTACTTGCCCCTCCATCGTTAATTAAGACATTCTCTACTTTACCTGTTATCGCATCTTGAATAGTGACTGTTCCTAATGTTGTTTCAACGATCTTTCCATCTGATGTTATGAAGAAAGATTTTCCTAAGTTGGTCTTTCCAGGTCTAGCTTCTGGTTGAAAGTTTTGATTACGATAAAGTGTTTGAGCTGATCCTTCACAAGGCATTATTTGCATTGATAGCGTTGCGGTTGTTCCACCTTTTGTAATGGGAATATTACCTGCTTGCTGTTCTGTTTGTACTTGTTGTACTCTTGCTGCAAGGTTATATGTCTCATTTCTTGGGTCAATAAGTTGTGCAACTTCAGCTACATGTTGAAGTGCTAGATGAGTAAATGGTTCTGGTTGACCGAGTACTTGGAAAGTTGAATCCTCTAGATCGGTGATGATGATTCCGGGGTTAATCTTTAAGGATACAGCACCCATCTGTCGACTAGTATTACCATCAGCAACTACTGTTGCAAAACCTTTTCTCCCATCCCATGCTTTATTTTCTATGCCTTCATTTGCTGTCAAAGTAAATGGACGAATTGAAAATCCATCATGGTCTGGATGTCCGTATACAAGTGGTTCGTTGGGTAATGATGGTTTTATTCCTCGTGCAGGAACTCTAATGCCTAATGACAATGACATATCTTCCTGTTCAACAGCTATTATTCCACCTATCTTGCCTTTGGGCATCTTTTCTCTCTGCATTCTATGATTTGGATTCCCTGGTGTAATTCCATAGCCAGCAAACTCCTCTTCTTCTCCATGAAAGGTAGGTGTGCTAATCGAGATTTCGTCTAAATCGGTTATAGGCAAATTTGTTATTACTCTGTGTCTAGGAATTTCAGTTTCATACAATGTTGGTTTGCCTTCGGAATCTGTTTCAATAAAACAAGGTTTACTTGATCCTATTGATTTCTCTTGTACTTGCCATGCTTTTATCTGTGAAAGATCTGGGGTTTTGATTGATTCTAATCTATCTTGCATAAAAGATTCAATAGGCATGGATGAACCCCCTTGTCTCTTGATTGATTCTTGTATTTCTAGCTGTTTAAGTGCTATTTTGCTATCCATATTATTTTCTTCCTCTATTAATTAATTCCATGGTCATATGCTCAGAGTCGCTCTTTCGCTCTTGTTGACCTTGCATATATTTTTGCATTGTGGCTCTATTTGTTAGTTCAGGAATGGTTTTCAAGAACTCTTCCCACTCTAATTTTATTTGATTAAGTGCATAGTGATCATCCTCTGCTCTACCCACAAGCTTGTCGTTTGAAGCATCTTCCAGTGATCCTGGGGTCATATACTTAGGACTACCATAGAGTCTTGGAGTTCCTATTTTTTGCATCGCTGATAAGTCAGCGAGTAATAGATTACCTTGTTGATCAAAGGTTATATTGTCAGGTTTAAGATCTGATAATGTCAATCCTAGTATATGTATGAAATCTAACATTAAACTAGTAGTTTTTAGATGATCGAAATTAAACGTGTTCTCAACTTTTCTCATAATACCTGCTACATCAACTTGACCATTACCTGAGGCAGCTTTCTCGAAGGCCTTTGCAACATCTTGCATTGTATCACCCATACTGGGCTTAAGTAGCTCCATTACAGTGAACCATTGCTTTTCATCATTTATGCCTGTCATAACATGATCAGGAAATACTTTGGAAAATGGTAATAACGGAACTTGATATACAGTCAGAGGGTGTCCATTTTGTTCTGTTTGTTGGGTTCTAATACTACTTATTGGTAATCCATAATATGTAGCATATTGTTCTGCTTGAACTCTAGTTAAGTGATTTGCAACATATGATCTATTTAAAGAGTATGCTATGTCATTAATTAAGGAAACCAAGCCTCCCCTATGACCAACAATTCTCTTTGTTAAATCCTCCTGCAGCTTTGATGTGTCACCTAATTGCATGAATTGAGCCCTTTTAGGTAGCCACTGAAGTAAAGAACCAATATTTATATTTTGACAAGGTTCATATGATTTTTTGAGTTCTGGATAAGTTATGTGTCCGTATCCTTCTCTAGATAATCTTGAAGTTTGAGCTTGTACTTTTCTATTTGCTTGATCTGCATCTAAAATGAAGTCTGAAAGTCTTAAATCTGTAGCTGCAGTTATTGAGTCAAAACCTGGAACATCCCTAGGTCTAATTACTTTGTATGCCCTTCGTATACCTTCAGCTGTTGTATATTCATATACACTGCCAATCTTTCCTTCTCCTAGAAGACTTTTTGCAGACTCGTAGTCTCTAACGTATGGATGATGTGCTGTTGGTTTTGACCATTCTAATCCTAAATTATTAAGTGCTTCCAAATCTCTATGAAATCTTTCTTCACCGCTGATTCTGCCTAATTTTATATAACTCTCTGAAGGAGTATTATTTATTATTGACATAGATACTTAATTGTAATTATATATTATATTTATAATTTTCTTCCTATCACACATAAATATATATCATATTTGTATTTATGTACACTAGGAAGAAGCCGAGCGTTTCTAATCAAAAGATTATAATGAAACGCTCGGCGTTCTTTCCGGTTGTTTAGGCTACAGGCTCTACAGGCTTCTCAGCATTGACTTCTGCGACCAAGGAGGCCAGAGAAACGGGTGCTGGAGCAGATGGAGCTGCGGTGAAAGTTTGAGCAGCTGGTGCAACGGAGGTGTTGTTCGGTGTGAACATCGGAGCTGCTTGTTGAGGAGCGACTGTTGGCTGATTATTCATCATCGCGAACATCTGCATGAACTGATTCATCATCGCGAACATCGGATTGGCTTCCGGTGCTAACAATTTGTTCATGTGCCCTTCAACGTTCTGCTGTAAAACCTTCATCTGCTGAGCCCATACGGCGGATTGCTGTGCATTGGCGGCATCACCCAGGTCAATTGACTGCATCACCAGGTGTCGAATATCTTCGTACGTCTCAGGCTGGAGATCCAGTCCGACTTCGCCGAGAACATCTTTGACCGCTTTTGCTGCAAGGTTCGCAACGTAACGCATAGCAACTGCATCAGTGCCTCCACCACCTTGTTTCTTAACGAATTCCATGGTGTCGGTGATGAGCTTGCTACCGTCTTTTTGGTTCTTTTCGATTTTGCTGCTTTCGACCTTGCTTGCTTGTCTGATTTTGTAATCCATGATAGCTTTGTTAAAAGCACCAGGTGTCACGAGACCACAAGCGAGACGTTCAGTCCAGGTCAGAGTTTCGGGGTTAACATCAGGGTTGAGTTGCATAGTAAATTCTCCTTTTGATTGTAGTAATTGAGTTTGAGTATGTATGTTACATACAATATATATCTATTTATAAACTATATGTAACATACAAAACAAAACTTCAATTAATCAATCCATTCCTATATCCTAATTTACACTTTTTCAATATATTAAACTTTCGTCATAACAATATTGAATTTATGTAATAACCGGAAATTTTTAATGAACGACTTAAATTTTTAATTTTAAGTATGGTTAATTATATAATAATTTCCAGATGTTTGTCAATATTATGGGGTATTATGCGTATTATAAACAAAAGAGAGCCATTGCTGTAATGGTTCTCTCAGTAAGCTATTTAGTTACATTTTAAAATGTAAGTTGTACTTTTAGTCCTCTACTCTTTCAAGAGTGCCAGCTTTAAAGAAACTATCATCTTGTGGATTTGTTTGTCTTGTAAAAACTGGCAAAGAAAGGTCCTCTTCTTGTTGTCTAGTTGGTTGAACGTCAGTATTATTCAAACTAAATATTTTGGCAAATGCTCTTGTTATTGGACTATCTTTAAGTATTGAGTGTGTATTCGCAAGTGTTGTTAACACCTGTGTTATATTTGTTACATCATTGCTCTCAACTCTTTGAATATCAATTTGTCCATCTTGCTGTTGATTGAATGTGACACCAGCTGCTCTTCCAGCTACTTCAAGTGCAGTATAGATATATAGTTTATCAGCTGGGACGTATCTTGAACCTGTACTTAGGAATGACACCTGTGCATTTGATGTTCTATCCTTTCCAAACTGACCCCATACTGCATCTCCTGGTTGATCTATCTTACCTGCATATTTCATAGCGTCTTCAACTATCTTTTTAGCCATAGGTATATTTGATTCAAGTGCAATTGTCAAATCTAATACCAACTTCATTGCTTCATAAGGAACTTGTGTTTTATCACTTCTAAGTGCGATAGCCAATGCTATATTCCTTGGCTCTTTAGTCCAACCATTCTTTGATTGGAATTCACTTAGGATTGGTAGGCTATCGTGTTTTACGATATCTTCAAGTACTGTTGCAAAGGCTAAATCTAATTGTTCGCCAATTTCTCCAATTCTTTCACTAACATCTTCTACTATTTGTTTCTTAGCGGCTTCTAATTTTGCTTTTTTAAGAGTTTCATCTATCTCTGTTTGTATATTTCCTATAGATATATTTAATTGATCTGAAAGATTTATATCTAATGCAGAAGCATACATATTTGCTATTGATTCTAATGCATCACCTTGTCTCTTTGAGTTACCGGGGAAATCCAAATCCCAGTTTTCTGGAAGACTAATGCTTGGTTTACCGTTGTTCCACTCGAATAGTGACTTGCCTTCCATGTTTCGTATTGCTAGACCTATATCTTTAGTATCAATAGGTGTTCCTTTTATCTGATTGGGAAGTGCAACTGCTACCCATTCTGGGTTATTTGTATCATCGTTGAGATGTAACATACCTTCATTTTCTGTAGTATTTACTGGTGTTGGTGTTGGTGTTGGCGCTGGTGCTGGTGCTGGTGCTGGTGCTGGTGCTGGTGCTGGTGCTGGTGCTGGTG
>CAZJKB010000016.1:0-11874 GCA_964546485.1 uncultured Candidatus Saccharibacteria bacterium
ACTATTATTAAATATATTCTTGTCAAAATACTTAGTTTCTGATAATATCACCTAGCATAAAAATATTTTAAATACTACTATGAAAGTTTGTTATATTTGTGGAAAATCTAGAATGGCTGGTAGAACTATTCAGCATAGACACGGTGGAAAATGGCAATATAGAGCACCAAAAAAGCCAAGAGTTTTCAACCTTAACTTAAGGAAATTAGACATTGAATACAATGGCAAAGTTGTAAGAACTGATGTTTGTATGAAGTGTTATAAAAGACTTAGAAAAGATAGTAAGTAATTTCTTTCATTTCTCCCTTTATATTTGATATACTCTAATGTTTATTAGATATATTATTGTTTATGAAAATTTTAGATCCTATTTGGGAGTTATTAACATATGATATTGGTATTGATTTAGGTACTGCTAATACCCTTGTATACCTTAGAGGAAAGGGTATTGTTATGTCTGAGCCATCTGTTGTTGCAATTGATAAAAAGACAAATAGGGTACTTTCAGTAGGTAATGATGCACGACAGATGATTGGTAGAACACCAGCAAATGTTGTAGCTGTTAGACCTCTTAGAGACGGTGTTATTACGGATTTCGATACTACACAAGCAATGGTTAGACATTTTATTCAAACTTCACATAGATATGTACAAAATATGATGAAACTACCTAAGCCAAGAGTAATTGTTGGAGTTCCATCTTCTGTTACAGAGGTTGAAAGACAAGCGGTTATTGATGCATGTAAAATAGCAGGTGCTAGAGAAGTATTTATTGTTGAAGAAGCTATGGCTGCAGCTATTGGTGCAGGGCTTCCTGTAGAACAGGCATCAGGTAGTATGATAGTTGATATTGGTGGAGGGACTTCCGATATCGTTGTTCTTTCACTAGGAGATATTGTTGTAGATAAAACGATTAGAATTGCTGGAGATGAGATGGATCAAGATATAATTAATTACATCAGAGATAAATATAACCTTCTAATAGGAGAGAGAACAGCAGAAGATTTAAAAATAGCAATCGGTTCAGCCTCTGATTTACCAGAAGAAAAAACTGTGATTGTTCAAGGAAGAGATCTAATATCAGGTTTACCAAAATCCATTGAGTTTTCTAGTATAGAAGCTAGAGAAGCTATTATGAATTCAATAGATATGATTACAGATGCTGTGAAAGATGCTATTGAAGAAACTCCACCTGAACTACTCACAGATCTATTCTCAAGTGGTATTCATATTGCAGGAGGAGGTGCATTGATAAAAGGGTTAGATAAAATGTGGGAAAAGGAACTTAAAATCCCAGTTAAAGTTGTTGATGATCCTCTCTCTGCAGTTGCTCGAGGTACAGCATTAATGCTAGATCATATTGAACTTCTTGAGAAAATTCAAAAATCTTGGGATGAAATTGTTTAGTAATTATGAAATTAATAAAAGGTTTAAATACAGATAATAAGAGTGTATTGTTTAATAAAGAACTATACCTAGTGATAGTTATATTAGTTATCTTTTTTACATTTATTGGAGATGTTTTTTCATTTATTATCTCCTTTCTATATTATCCAATAATTACTACCTCAAATATTACAATTACAAATATAGATAAAAAGATTGCTGGTCTTAATAATTACGAAAGTTTGAAAAAGGAATACGATTTATTAAAAGAAAAAATAATAGTACTAGAAGAAACAAATGCAACAAGTGATTTAATAAAAAAGGAAAATATTCAATTAAAAGAACAACTCAAATTGAATGGATATAATAATGAAATTATTCAAGTTGAAACCTTAGATATTTTGAGAGATGAAAATACTAGTATTGTAAATAAAGGGTTTGAGAATGATATTAAAGATGGTGATATCGCATATATAGGCAACATGTTGATAGGTAGTGTATATAAAGTTGATGCAAATAGAGCAAAGATTAAGTTTATTAATGCCTCAGGAGTTTCTATGAAAGGTTCTGTATTATCTAAAAAGGTTGGAGAGAATATTAGTTTAAAGAACATAGCAGATAAATATATGCAAAATAAACTAGTTGATGTTGTAATAATGGGAAAGGGAGATAATATTGTTGTAGAAAATATACCATTTGGAAAAGCTAGTGTAGGGGATATTATAGTTGTCGCAGATGAGAGATATGATAGAAATTATATTGTCGGTTATATTGCAACTCTTGATCAAGATATGGCTAAGGCTACTCAATCAGGTACTGTTAAACAATTCTTTGATATCTATTCTTTAAGTTATTATTACTTAAATAAATGATAGAGATATTTTTATATTTTATAACTTCATTTTTTCTTTCTTATTTTATTATAGTTATACAATCATTGTTTTCTTTTTACCTATTTCCTTTGTTAATTGTGATAGTCAAAGAAAAACAAAATATTTTTAGATATGGTTTAATTTTAGTATTAATAATTTCGATTGTATTAGATATTATGTATCTAAATAGGGTGGGTACTCATGGGATACTTCTTTTATTTACATATTTTTTGATATCATTGATCAACTTCTTTGCTCTCCTATCAAATCCGATCATGAAACTTATATCAATATTTATACTATATGTTTCATACTCTCTTTTCTACTCTCTAGTAATGAATTCATTTAACTTTAATATTTTAAATCTAAATCTAATATCTGATATTGGATTAAATGCCGTTATATTCACAGCTATATATTATGTTATTTCATATTTTATGGATAGTAATAATAAAAATGATGAAAGGATAAAGGTGAAATAGTATGGATTTAAAACTGTCTGATAAATTAAAGAGAGATTCTGTTACAAAATCAATAAAAATTGATTATAAGGATATTGCTATAAAGGCAAAAGATAGTATATCTATTTATGAGGGTAATAATACAAGTATACTATTTAATAAAATATTATTACTACCAATTTTCTTTTTTATTCTCCTTATTACTATCTTCATAATATCTATTGTTAATTTACAGATTGTAAAAGGTGATGAATATAGAATAATAAGTGAAAGAAATATTTTAGAGATTGAAAATATTCAACCATATAGAGGAGCAATTACAGATATTAATGGTATAGTTCTTGCAAAAAATATCCCTGCATATGACTTAGTTATTAGTTTAAAAGAATATAGGATTGGTTTAAGACTTAATGAAGAAGATCTACTAGATAATGTGGATTATTTAAATGAAATCATTTCACCTTTTTATATAAATAGTAAGGAGAAGATAGATGTAAATGAAAAAATGAAAGAGATATTAGGTAGTATGACTGAATTTGAGAAAATATATAATAAAGAAATTATTGTAATACCTAATATAGATGAAAAACTTGCAATAGAGATTAAATCTAAGAGTAATAACCTAAAGGGTATTGTAGTTAAAGAAGGTTTTAAAAGAAATTATCCTTTAGGTAATTCATTTGCACATATTTTAGGTTATACAGGGATTGTATTTGCTGAAGATTTAGAGAAACTTGATTATATTAAAATAACTGATCAGATTGGAAAATTAGGAGTAGAGAAAAGTTATGATAAGCAACTAATAGGTGAATATGGAGAAATTGTAAGAGAGGTTGATAGGGTCGGAACTAGTGTTAATGATAATGAATATCGTAGAAAAGAGGCTAAATCTGGTGATACATTAGTTCTCTCAATAGATTCTAAGGCACAAGAAAAAATGTATAACATATTGGCAAATGCAGTTAAGAAATATGGTGCAACAGGAGGTGCTGGGATACTGCAAGATGTTAATACTGGAGAGATAATTGTACTTGCATCGTACCCTTCATATAATAACAATCTATTTATTGGAGGTATCTCATCAAATGATTTTAATAAACTACTAAATGATAAAAGAGGACCTTTAAATAATAAAGCTATAGGAGCTCAAGTACCACCTGGTTCTACTTTCAAAACAATCGTAGCTGCATCAGCTCTTGATGCAAGAGTTATTAATACAAGTACTACATTTTTAAGTAGTAGTAATTATAAATTTTCAAATGGGGTTAAATTTCAAGAATATAGGGATAATTCATATGGTGTATTAAATGTTAATGATGCTATTTCTGTATCTTCAAACATATTCTTTTGCGAAACGATTAGGAGATGGGATATGAATAAACTTGTTCCGTATCTTAAAAGTTTTGGTATTGGGGAGTATTCTGGGATAGATATCCCTGGTGAGGGTATGGGTATGTTACCATCTCCGGAAAATAAAATTGCATTAGCTAAAAGTACTAGTCCATGGCTTGATCCAATTTGGTATCCAGAGGGTGATTCTTGTAACTCTGTAATAGGACAAGGTATTACAACTGTAACTCCTTTACAAATGTCAAACTGGGTTGCTACCATTGCGAACGGTGGAGTTAGATATAAACCACATGTAGCTAAGTATTTGATAGATAGTCAAACAGAAGAGAAGAAAGAGATTAAACCTGAAGTAATAGAGAAAGAATTTATATCCAAATCTGCTTTAGATACTGTGAAATTAGGAATGTGGTCGGCTGTTAATGGACCAAGAAGAACTATTGGTATACTGAGTAATCTAAAGGTTTCTGTTGGTGCTAAAACTGGAACTGCTGAGTTTGGTAGGGTGAATAGTAAAGGGCAATATGAACATACCCATGCATGGGTAACAGGTTTTTTCCCTTATGAAAAACCTCAATATAGCTTCGTAGTATTTTTAGAAGATGGAGGAGAGAGTTATAATTCTGCAACTACTGCAAAAGAGTTTATTGATTGGTATGTAAGAAAGAATTAATAAATTTGTTGTATAATGTATTCAATCTATAATATACTAAGTAGTTTAAATATATTTTTAATAAATAATGAATTTACTAATAGTTGAGTCTCCTGCTAAAGCTAAAACAATAGAAAAATATCTAGGTAAAGAGTTTAAGGTTCTTGCAACAATAGGGCATATTATCGATTTGCCTACAAAAAAAATATCTGTTGATATTGATAATGAATATAAACCAGAATTCGAAGTAATGGCTGATAAAAAGAAAGTAGTATCTTCATTAAAGAAATCTATTCCTAAAGATGGAGAGGTATATCTTGCAATGGATCCTGATAGGGAAGGTGAAGCGATTGCATATCATACTTCTGTAGCACTAAAATTAAAAAATCCTAAAAGAGTTACATTCAATGAGATTACTAAAACTGCTGTAAATGAAGCAATTAAGTCACCTAGAGAGGTTGATATGAATTTAGTAAATGCTCAATTTGCAAGAAGAGTTTTGGATAGGCTTGTTGGGTACAAAGTATCTCAGGTTTTATGGAAAAAGATAAGGTATGGGTTATCAGCAGGAAGAGTCCAATCTGTTGCATTAAGATTAATAGTAGAGAGGGAAGATGAGATTAGATCTTTTATTCCTCAAGAGTATTGGGAATTATTTGCAGATATTGTTAAAGAAAAAAGTAAATTATCTGTAAAACTTTTGAGTATAGGTGGTAAAAAGGCTAAGATTGATAATGAAGAGCAGTCTGATAGTATTTTAAATGAGATTGGTAAGAGTGACTTTATCGTGAAGGATGTAAAATCAAGAGATAGGTCAGTTCATGCACTACCACCTTTTACCACATCGACATTACAGCAATCAGCAAATAATATTCTTGGATATGGTGCAAAAAGAACAATGCAATTAGCACAAATGCTATATCAAAAAGGTCATATTACATATATGAGAACAGATTCATATAATTTAAGTAAAGACTCTGTTGAAAGTATTAGAAATTATGTTGGTAAAGTATATGGTAAAGAATATATTCCTTCATCAATAAACTATTATAAAACTCATTCTAAAAATGCTCAGGAGGCACATGAAGCAATTAGACCAACAGATATATTTAAAAATAGTGAATCCCTTTCTGACTGTTCTCCACAAGAAAAAAAATTATATGAATTGATATGGAAAAGAGCTGTTGCATCTCAAATGAGCAGTTATATAGCGAATGTAGTTTCTGTAAGATTTAATCCTTTAAATTTAGAAAAATATGAATTTGCTGTTGATGGTCAAAAGACAGTATTTAAAGGTTTTAGATCCATATGGGGTTATGCTCTTAAAGAAGATGATAATGTACAAGAGATTGAGGATATTAAAAAAGGAGATATATTTAGGTTAGAAAAACTCAATCCAATTCAAAATTTTACTAAACCTAAGTCTAGATACACAGAAGCAACATTAGTAAAGATGTTAGAGTCTTTAGGGGTTGGAAGACCTTCAACATATGCAACAATTATTAGTACTGTACAAGAGAGAGGGTATGTTACAAAAGAAGAGAAAAAATTAAAACCAACAGATGTAGGTATTGTTGTAAATAAATTTATTTCATCATCATTTTCTAGGCTTGTTGATTATTCATATACTGCAAAAGTTGAAGAGAGGTTAGATGAGATAGCAACTGGTAAGAATAAATACTTCCCTGTAATTGATAATGAATATAAACCTTTGGTTAAAGAGATAGAGATTGCAGATAAAACTGTAAATAAAGAAGATTTAGTTATTATTGAAGAGTCTGATGAAAAATGCCCTGAATGTGGAAATGGAATGGTTGTTAAGATTGGAAAATTTGGAAAGTTTTTAAGTTGTAAAAGATTTCCTGATTGTAAGGGTATGAAGAGTCTTGAGGAACAAGTTGTTGTTGATCTAGATAAGGATAAGTATATAACTGATATGAAATGTAAGCTATGTAGTAAAGATATGGTTATTAAAAGTGGTCGATTTGGTACATATTGGGCATGTGTTGATTATCCATCTTGTAAGGGTGTTTCTGGATTACTTTTACATGAGAAATGTCCTGAGTGTAGTAGTCCACTAGTTGAAAGAAAAGGTAGGTGGGGTAAATCATTTATTGGGTGCAGTGCATATCCAAAATGTAAATATATACAAGGAGCAAAAAAGGGTATTAAGAAAGTAAATAAGTCGAAAGTCAATAGTAAAAACACTAGAGGTCGTAAGTCTAGAGCTAAAAAGATTTAAGTATTTTTTCATAACTAATTGCTAAAATTAAGTTATGTTACCTAGGGAAAAATTCATAAAAAGAGGTATTAATGCACTTACGGAAAATGATCTTATATCAATAATTATTTCTAAAGGGATAAAGGGTAGAGATTATAGAAAGATTTCAATTGAGGTATATTCAAAACTAAAAGAGATTATAAATGAAAAGAGGGAATTAGATATAGGATATATTAATAGCATTTTGGGAGTGGGAGATGTAAAAGCAATGCAATTAATTTCAGGAATTGAACTTGGAAGAAGATTGTATCAGAAGTTAGATAATAGGGTTGCTAGAATACTTAATAGTAATCAACTATATGAATTATTATCGAAGGAGAGTAGGTATAGGCAGGAGAGAATGATAGGTATTTATCTTAATTCTAGATATGAGTTAATTAGTAAAAAGATAATAGCTATTGGTAATATAGATAATGTAAGTATAGATATTAGAGAGATTATTACATATGCACTTGAATTTAATGCATGCTATGTTGCCATATCACATAACCATCCATCTGGTGATACAACCCCTAGTGTTGAAGATATTAGATTTACAAAAAGATTGAATAGGGCATTAGATCTTATGAATATAAACTTTCTGGAACATTTAATTATAGGTGTTAATGGGTGGACTAGAGTAGATATATAGATTATATTGTATTAATATCTATTACTTATTTGAATATAAAAATTATGTCTCGAGCCAAATATAAAGCATTATTACTAGATTTAGATGATACATTAATAAAAAGCAGCAAGCTTTATGATAAATCACTACTCTATGTAACTAGATATCTATCAAAGAAATTTAATTTAGATGAGAAAAGTTTTTTTAATAGTGTAGTAGATAAAGTATTGATTATGCAAAGAAGTTTCCCTACTGTTCATACAAGACATTCAAGAATTCTTGTTTTTAGGATGGCTCTTGATGAGGTATTACCTAAGTATGATTTAAGTGTATTACCAGAAGTTGAAGAGATGTTTTGGAATCACTTTATGGATAATATCGAAGTATATGATGGAGTTTTTGATACTTTAAAGAAGATTAGAGAGAGTGGAGTAGGGATTGCAATTATCTCTGATGGGAGTTTAGGTTTAAGAATCAAGAAGGCAAAAGCTGCTGGGCTTTTGGATTATGTAGATCAAGTATTTGCTTCTGAGGAAGTTATTTTTGAAAAACCTTTTGGAGCATTATTTACACTAGCTCTCTCAAGGCTAGGTACTGATCCTCATCATGCAATAATGTTAGGGAATAATTTCAAAAATGATATTAGAGGTGCACAACTTGTAGGAATTAGAGCAGGGATGTTTGATCCTCCAGTTGATGGTAACCCTGAAGGGCAGGATTCACAAATAAGAGTAGTACCTGATTTTGTTATTAATGAATTTCCTGAATTATTAAAAGAATTAGGAATAGAATAGTGTTATTTGTGACTAATTGTTATATATTGATATTAAGTATTTAATTAAATAATTTATATATTATAATATGGATAATACACAGACACATATAGATGAATCTCAAAATAATAAAGGAGTACAGAATAGTAATACTTTTAAATACATTATTATATTAATAAGTATTTTTGTAATACTAGTAATTACTGTTCCAGTAGTAGCATACTTTTTTTTCTTTTCTAATGTTAAGAATGTTGTTGTAAATGATAATACAAATCAAGTTCAAAAAGATGATGAAGTAAAGGAAGAAGAGGAAGAAATTGAAGAAGTTAAAATACCTAGGGCTAATTTATTTGCATGGGTAGAAGATAATACTGATAAAACTAAATCGACAGTAAAGGTATATTATGAAGATAAAGTTATTGATTTGTATACTAAGAACATTACCGTTGGGGATTATATTTCTTTAATTTCAGTATCTGAAGAAGGTGTGTTACTTGAAGCATACGATTCAAAAAGCAATTTATATAAATATACATATATCTCTTTAGATACACACAAAGCTGTAGAAGTATCTAGTTCCAAAGAATATTTCTATATGTTTACTCAGTATGATGATAAATATTATTTTTATCTGAAAGAAAACGAAAAGAATTCAAGTTTATATTTATATAGTGCAAATAGTAAAAAATCTACATATCTTTTTGATATTGATGTACTCTTGGGAGGAAGAGGACCTGCTCCATATGATACGATTAAAATGACATTAACCAAGGATAAATCTAAGATGTTATTTATCAATTCTACCCAAATAGGAAATCCAGTTGCCAGAACTACATTTGTATATAATATTGATAAAAAGGATAATAATTTTCAAATTAATCTTATAGGAAAAGTATTAAATTCTGCTGGATCGATATGGGTGGACAATGAAAATTTAGTATATCTTAAGATGACAAATGAAAAGCCAAATGGAGTATATACATATAATACTGGTACTAAACAAAGTACAATACTAAAGAATGTATTAAATGATGGTTTCTATTTCTCTATGAATAGGGATTTAAACAAAATGTTGTATACAAAGGCAACTTTTTCATATGAGGCAACTGATGCTATAAATGGAGATGATGTATATATCTTTGATTTTACTAAAGAGGAAAATACAAAAACGATGAAAGCTGCTAGTGTGCAATGGGTAGGAGAGTATTTAGTTGCGGTAGTTAATTATCGAAAATGTCAAAATGAAGAAGAATGTGCAATGTCCGATTATGAATTTGATAATACAGAAATTATTGATATTAGAGATAATTCCACATTGATGGTAATTGATAATTATATTATGTCTTATCAAGATTAAAGTAGTGTAGACATAATATAAATTTCTGATATAATCCATATATTATTTTATATATCTCACATATCTTGAACTTTTCCTGGGAGATTTCCCTTCAAGATAAGTGTTAAAAGGAAAGGAGAACTATTATGTCTAATACAATAGACTTTAAACTTCCAACATTGGAAGAATTACTTCATGCAGGTGTTCATTTTGGACACAAAAAGAGTGCTTGGAATCCAAAAATGAAACAGTATATTCATACTGAAAGAAATGGGGTTCATATAATCGATTTAATTGCTACAATGGAATTATTAAAGAAAGCAGTTGAAGCAATAAAAGAAGCATCCGAAAGAGGAAATGTTTTGATAGTAGGTACAAAGGGTCAAGCAGCTTCATTAGTTGAGCAAATGGCTATGCAATCAGGTGCATACTATATAAATAAAAGATGGCCAGGAGGATTGTTCACAAACTTCAAAGCTATTAAGAAGAGTATTGATAAATTAATATCAATGGAAGAGACTCTTGCTAGTGGTGCTCAGGGTATGGTTAAAAAAGAACAGTTATTAATGCAAAGAGAAGTTGATAGATTGAATAAGGTTTATGCAGGTATCAAATTCATGGATAAAATGCCTACAATGATGATAGTTATTGATAGTAAGGTTGAAAAGAATGCTATTAAGGAAGCAATAAATGCAAATATTCCTGTTGTAGCACTTTTAGATACAAATAGTGATCCAGATGTTGTAAATTATCCAATTCCTGCAAATGATGATTCATTAAGAAGTATTACACTTTTCTTGGATGTATTTAGTAAAACTATTTCATCTGGAGTAAAAGCTTCAGCATTAGTATCATTAAGAAAGAGTTATGTTGAAAGATTAGGTAAAATGAAAGCTGACTTTGCATTTGAAGAAGAGAGAAAGAGAGTTATGGAAATGGAAGAAAAGGATAGATTGAAAGCATTAAAGGTAGGGCTCGAAGCTCCTGTTGCAAAAGTAGAGGTTAAAAAAGTAGTAAAGAAAACTACAGTAAAAAAGACAGTTGCAAAGAAAACAACAAAAAAGACTAAATAAATTTAAAGCATAGAATAATGAGTTATACAGTTGAAGATATAAAAATATTAAGAGCAAAAACATCTGCTGGAATGGCATTATGTAAAGAAGCTTTAGAAGCATCTGGTGGAGATATGAATAAAGCAGTTGAATATATAAATGGTAAGAGTGATGCTGTAAGTAGATTAAGAGATTTAACTGGTGCAAAAATTGGTCTTTGTAAATTAGCATTAAATGATGCAAATAATGATTTTGAAAAAGCTGTAGAGTTAGTTAAAGAGAGAGGTTGGGATAACCCTGTTGGAGATGATGCAGATGTTAAATATGAAGGTATAATTGATAGTTATGTGCATGGAATAGATAAAAAATTAGTTGCAACAGTAGAAGTAATTTGTAAGACTGATTTTGTCGCAAAGAATGATGGTTTTAGAAAATTTGTTCATGAAATAGCATTACAGATTGCAGCAATGAGACCTGAGTATATATCTTCAAATGAAATAAGTCAGGAAAAACTACAAGAAATGAAAGATCTATTTAGTAGAGAACTTAAAGAAGAGGGTAAACCTGAAAATATGATTGAGAAGATAGTAGAAGGAAAGATATCAAAATATCTTGAAGAAAAATGTTTATTAAATCAGAAATGGTTTAAGGATGAATCAAAAACAATTCAAAATCTACTCGATGATATTATTCAAACAAGTGGAGAACCTATTGTAATAAGAAGAATGTCTCTCTGGGAATTAGGTAAATAATCCTGTATTATATAGATATTAAATTAATACTATTTGATACTATGTTTGATGTTAATAATTTTCAAAAAGAATTAGATGCTTGTATTAGTCATTTAAATGCTGATCTTTCTCAAATTCATACAGGTAGAGCAACTACAGAATTGATTGAAGATGTTAAAGTAAATGCTTATGGAACAGTTATGCCAATGAAAAGTGTTGGTAATATAACTGTTTCTGATAGTAGAACACTTGCGGTAGCCCCTTGGGATAAGTCATTGATTGAATCTATTGTTAAAGGAATTCAAGCTTCTAATCTAGGATTTTTAGCATCTTCAGAAGGAGATTTAGTTAGAATTAAAGTTCCAGAAATGAC
>CAZJKB010000017.1:0-11353 GCA_964546485.1 uncultured Candidatus Saccharibacteria bacterium
TAATTAAACACTAACTATTACATTATATCCACCCATATATCTATTTATATCTTCATCTGATATATTTTCACCCATCTCTTTCTTCTTTTTCAAAGCTTGAGTATATTTATATGAATAGAGAGAGCCATGTTGTGTAGATTCATATGTGTCAATATCACAATCAAAGATATTATCTATTTCATAATCTTTAATCTGCTCTTTAAAAATACTCATATAATCAATATAATATGCATCTTCTTTCCAAACATCGTTATATTTTAATTCTACATATTTATCAAAACCATCTCCGTATAGTGATTTATACATTTCATATTTTTCCTTACCAATGAAATAATTTCTTTGATGAATATATGGTGTAATATATACATTTGAATTTTTTAATTCTATATCTTTATATCTATTATCTAATAGTTTAATCGTTTTATTATGTAAACCTGTTAGTACTTGAGGAGCACCTATATGTATTATTAATATAAACTCATAATTAGGGTCAGTAATAATTGCAACAGGGCAATCTCTTGGAGCAATTATATATCCATATTTCTGTTGTTGAGGATATACAATCATACTATTAGTTGTAACATTAATATATTTATACCCTTTATCATCTGCTTTAGTCATGTAGTCTAGATAACTAACAGATTTACTATCTAAATCAATAACAGTATCCTCATATTTATCATTAAAACAAAAAGCTGTTCTATATCCTAATATATTTGCAATTTTATAATCATTTTCTTCTATCCTTTTTCTTCCCTCAATATTTTTTTCAAAATATGGATTCATATTACCCCATATCTTGTTATCATATGTAGTAGCTATTTGTAATCGTTTATCCTTAAGATTATTAAAATATAATAATCCATCTTTAATATATGTAGTATTATCCATTATTATGTATTCTTTAATCTATTTACTTGATATTGTAACAAATCCTTATATTCACTATCTATAGAATCAGCAAGGGTATAAAAGAAATCTTCAGTTTCTTTAAGAAATCTAATATATTTAGGTATATTATTTATTGCTTCTGTACACAATAGATTATTTAATCTATCCTCTATTTTTATAATTCTTACATAGATCGGTGCATGCCTTAACTTATCTATCATCTCTTTATTTCTCAGATATTTCTCATCTTGGGTTAATTTCTCATTAAATACTTTCTTTTTAGATAATAGTTTGAGTTCTTGATATAATTTTTGACCTAAGATTGTTTTAAATTTCTCATGATCTATTTTTAAATCATCCTCTAATACATCATGAAGTATAGAGAGAATTAACATTTCATTAAGATAGTCCTTCTTGATATTTTTCTCTATAACTGACTTTACAATTGGAAATATATGTTGTTCTAAATATGGTTTACCATCATCTCTTACCTGTATATTATGGACTTGTTTAGCAATGCCCATTGCATATTCAAATAATTGAGAGTTGAGATTTAATTGGTATACTAATACTTTTACTTCTTCTTCTGTACAGTATGGTTTATACATTAAAGAATTATACTCTTTTTTTTAAACTCTTACACCTAGTGTCTCTAATTTTTGTTTAAAAGAATAGAAATCTGTATATACAAATGTATTTATTCCTAATTCTTTTGCTCCTTCTAATTTAGCCTCATTATCATCTGAGAACACTATCTCTTCAGGAAGACAATTTGATTTATGTACTAATTCCTTAAAGATTTCTACTGATGGCTTTAAAGCTTGTACTTGGTATGAAAGAATATCAACATCAAATTCTTTAAGAAAATCAAATTTCTCATTTAACTCTCTTACTCTTGTTTCAAAGTTATTAGAACAGATACATGTACTAAAACCTGCCTGCTTAACTGCTCGAACATAGTCTACTACATCAGAATTTACCTCATAACTATCTCTTAATAGTTCAAAGATTGTTTCATTTGGAGTATCTATTTCTAATTGTTCTCTTACATAATCCCAGTATTGGTTTTCAGTTATGTTTCCTTTTTTAAATTCTTGCATCATATCCCCTTTTAATACAAATTCAACACTATCGTTTTTAGTTGTTAAATCAGAAATTGATTTCATAAATCTAGGGAAAGATTCTGCAGTGAAATATACACCATCTAAATCAAAACATATTGCTTTTATCATAAACATATCTAATTAAGTTAATATCATATAAATTAACATTTAATGTTATTTTTGTCTATTTTATTGATAAATATTAAGTTTATTTATATAATTAGATATCACTAGGGGGAGAAGATTTTAGGAGAAATACCTAAAGCTACACCCCCATTTTTATTTTTGTTTCCCTCTTGCTCCATTTAGATAATCTAAATATTCTTTATAATCCCAATATAAAATACTGAATCTTAATTTATTTGGAATTATAATCCTAATTAGTTTATTATTTTTATATAAATACTCAACTAGAGATATATAATCCCCATCACCAGTAATTATTATTGCACCATCATACACGCGAATTAAACGAGTAACCTCAAGTGTTAAATCAACATCTACATTTCCCTTATATTTTATGCTTTTTTGATTTGTATAGATTACAACTTTTTTGAAAATTAAATAGTAACCGATATCTTTAAGTTGTACATAATAGCTCTCCTTTTCTTTAATATATCCTAAGAATAAATATACCCTATTAACATGATATTTTTGTAAAAGATATATGTATAGCTTTTTCATATCTAGTTTCCACCCAACATAGATAGTCCTTCCATTACAATTCTTAATATTTTTCTGTAATGCCATTTTTAAATTTTGATAGTCAATAAATACATAGAGCTTCATATATTAAATATTCTATAGATAACTTATGAATAAATACTTAAATAGATTGCAAGAAAAACATAAATATATTCGAAGTATTCAATGTACTTAATTTAATAATATTCATTATGAAAAAGATTATAGAAGTGAGAAACCTTACTAAACTATATAAAGATGGAAATTCACAAGTGGTAGCATTAGATAATGTTTCATTTGATCTAAATGTAGGAGAAGATCTAGTTATTTTAGGACCATCTGGTTCTGGTAAAACAACACTACTTGAAATTATTGCTGGATTAAATACTCCAACAAAGGGAGAAGTAATTATAGATGGTAAAGATATATTCAAAGGAAGTGATGAAGAGATATCTAAATTTAGAAATACAACAATTGGGTTTGTATTTCAAATGATGCACTTACAAGATTACTTTAATGCTCTAGAGAATGTTACCTTACCTTTAATTGCAAAAGGTATTAGAAAGACTGAAGCATTAAATATAGCAAAAGGTCTTTTAAAAAAAGTTGGACTTGAAAACAGAAGTTATCACTATCCCAAACAACTATCTGGTGGTGAGATGCAAAGAGTAGCTATTGCAAGAGCATTAGCCAATAGTCCAAGAATAATTATGGCAGATGAACCAACAGGTAAACTTGATAGAGAGAATGCAAATAATATAATTAAGATATTTAAGGATATTGCCGAAGATGAAAAAGTAAGCTTAATTATGATCACCCATGATGAAAAGATTGCTCAAGAATTCACCAATATTATCAGACTCGATCATGGGAAAATAAGTAATAAATTTAGTAATAAAAAATAGAATGAGAATTATAGATATTTTTAGAATAAACTTTAAAAAATTAAAGCACAGAACATCAAAGGCTATGTTTCTAATATTACCAATTACCATACTGGTAACCTTAACAGTAGTTATTGCAAGTCAAGTAACCAATATATCCAAGGCAACAAATGAGAGTATCTTTGGAAAAATAGATAATGAAAATACAATATTACAAATTACAAAACAACAAGAAGAAAATACACAATCTTTTAGAGGATTCCAACCACCAACAGAGTTTAATGAGAGTGATTTAACTAATATCAAATCAGTATCTAATATTGTAGATGCTACATTAAACTATAGTGTTCCTGTCAGTAACATATATACAAACGATTTGATACAGGACAAGGAGATAACCTTAAATAACATATCTGTATTAAGTGAAGCTATGGCGACATCATATACTCTTGAAGACTTTTCATATAGTGATAATGATACTGTCATACCAATAATATTAAATACTAATACCCTTATGGAAACATATGAGGATTGGGGGGATAAAACTACTATGACAGTAAATATGAGAGGATTAAGAGATGCTGGTCAAGATCCAATGCAACTAACTCCAATAAAAACCAAAGCCATTGAATACAAAAAGGAAGATCTAATAGGAAAAGAATTCAAAGTAACAGTTGGAGGTTTAGATAAAGTAAATAGTTATGAAATAACCAGAGAAGCAGGTGTCATGACATTCACAAAATTAAATGAATCAGAAATAACAGAATTAAGTAGTGATAGAAAAGATACAATTAATAAATACTGGGAATATAATAACCTAATCAAAGGAAATACATATACATTTAAAATTGTTGGAATAATCGAATCGGAGAGTAATAGAACAAGCTATATCCCTACTACATTTGCAAACAGATTGATGAATGATTTAATTTCTCTTGAAATAAACAATAGAAGAGATAATTTAGATTATGAGATTGTTAACGAATTATTTTCAGGTATGAGTTATGACGGTACAGAATTAAGTAATATATCAGGATTAAGACTACCTGGTCAGAACAATGCACCAATTATGGGTGGTATGAATAGGAATGAACCATCAATGCAAACATCCTCTACTAAATACACAATACCCGGTTTAGTCATCATAACTAATTCTGAAGATAGTTCAACAATAACAGGATTGAATAAAAATTCTAATGTATTCGAAGAAAGTATTAAAACTAGTCAAACTATTAGTATTAAAATAAATTCAAATGAGAATAGAGAGCAGATTGTAAAAGATATAAATAATCTTGGATATGCATTAGTTGATATTAATAATTTAGAACTATTCAATAACATTCAAAGCACATTATCAAGAGTATCTAATTGGTTAATAATTGCTTTCATAGCACTCTCTTCAGGAGTCATTATTTTAACAATGTCAAAATTTGTATCAGATAGTAGTAAAGAGATTGGAATATATAGAGCCGTAGGATTTACAAAAGGTAATATATTATCTATCTTTTTAACACAAGGAATAGTGTATACATTAATAGGATATGTTTTAGGAATTGGTTTTGGATATATCCTTAATTTATTATCATCATCATTTATATCAAATTGGTTTAATAATTTCTTAAATGAAACAATAGCAAAGACATATAATATTATAGAATTAACAAATAGCAGTATGTTTACATACATTGATATCAATGCTCTAGCAACAATATCAATAATAATATTTGTACTTTCAATATTTATTTCTTTTATACCTGCATATAAGGCATCAAACATTAGTCCTGTAGAAGCAATAAAAACTGAATAAAAATGGAGGGGATTATCTCCCCTCCTCTATATGTTGTAATAATGTTTCTCTGATATAATACTCTCTATGGTTAGAATAGAGAATATTGAGTATAAGATAGATGAAAGAAGGATATATGACAATGTATCAGCTATACTCAATGATTATGAAAAAATAGGTATTGTCGGAGTTAATGGAGCAGGTAAAAGCACTTTGCTTAAATTAATTACAAATAAATTAGAACCTGAAAGAGGAGAGATTCATATATCAGGTACCTATGCATATTTAGAACAGGAAATAGCATCTAATATACACACATACTCATTCCCTGAATATACTATTGAAGAGTATGTTGTATTACACAAAGGTTTAGATATGCAAAGCTGGGAGATCAATAAATATATGAATCTTATGAACATGAAAGATAAAGATTGTAATGATATGTTTTCTTCTCTCTCTGGAGGTCAAAAGGTCAAAATAGAAATTATTTGTATTCTTAATCAAGAGCCAGATCTTCTAATACTAGATGAACCTACAAATTTTTTAGATATACCAACAGCTGAGTGGCTTATGAAATACATAAGTGGATATAAAAAAAGCATACTTGTAATCTCTCATGATCTAAGACTAATGGATAGAGCAATTGATAAGATTTGGTTTATTAATGAATTAAATAAAAAAATAGAGGTATTTAATGGTACATATACAAAATTCTTAGAATATAAAGAGAAGACTAATCAATTACTTGTAAAAACACTCAATGAACAGGCAAAGAAAGCAGAAAAGATGTATGAAACTGCGAAAGTACTATCTAGTAGAAAAACAAGCAATGAGAAAAAAAGAGCAGCAAAACTTATGGAAAAAGCCTTAATGGCAAAACAAAATATAAAAGAACAATTTAAAGATAGTAAAAAAAGATCTGCAAAAATGAAAATTCAATTCGATATAAGATTTGAATCAGGTAAAAGAGTACTCAATGTTGAACATATAGGAAAAAGTTATGATGGAATTAATAATATATTGAATAGTGTTTCATTTGAGGTTCAAAGAGGAGAAAGAATCATGATTATTGGTAGAAATGGAATAGGAAAGAGTACACTACTTAAAATACTAGCTGGGAAAATAGAACAAAGTAAAGGCAATTATAAATATGGTACAAATGTTAGTATTGGATATTATGCACAAGAATATGATGGACTTGATTATAATAAAACAGTACTAGAGAATTTTTTAAATGATGAGATAACAAAAGAATTTGGAGAGAATAGAATAAAAAGAATATTATCTATGTTCCTATTTAAACAAGATAGATATGATCAGATAGTAAATACACTATCAGGAGGTGAAAAAACAAGGTTATCACTCGCTAAAACATTAAGTAGAGGGGATAATTTACTTTTATTAGATGAACCAACGACATATCTTGATCCACAATCACAGGAAGTATTATTAACTGCACTTAAGGAATACAAAGGCACAGTAATACTAGTAAGTCATATTCCTAATTTTGTAGAAGAGCTACAACCAGATAAAGTATTATTACTTCCGGAAGAAAAATATATCCATTATACTGAAGATATATTAAATAGAGTTAGAGATATATAACTATTTAATACAATCCTTAGCTAATTGTCCTGACATATCATCTAAGCAATACCCCTTACTATTAAGTATTTGTACTTTTTCAATAGTAGAGAACTGTTTTAATGTTTTACTTATCTGTTCAGTAATAATAAACCCAGACATATCTCCAGCTAACATACTATCTTTACAAAATTGTACTTTAGCAATTTTATTATTTATTTCTATCTTAAAATCTCTACCATTACAGTTTGATTCTGAAACAAACCACATTTGATATCCTTTACCAAATGTAGGTTTTAATTCTTTTGTTAATTCAGTACTACTAGGACCCTTAATTATTTCTTCTATTGCAAATGTAGCAACATCCTTTCTTGTAGTTTTTCTAATTACTTTTGTTAGGTAATCAATGTTATCTGGTATATTGAATTTCTTAAAATCAAACATATATACATCAATATTTACTTCAGATACTTTTTCTTCTTCCTTTTCATCTATCCTTATCTCTTCAACAAATGTTTTACCTGTTGTTGTCCTACACTGTCTTGGATATGATTCCATAATCACAGAATCTGTTAGTAGTATGCAATCATTAAAACTTGTAACATTATCATTCTTAGGGGGATTATCATTTTGTAAAGGTTTATTTATAAATCCAAAGTATATTAATACAGCAATAACTACTAATAAAAGAGTAATTATTGATAATAGGAGAATATTTAATTTATCCTTAAGCATATTTTTATATTAATAAACTATACAAGAATATTATACTCCAACTACTAACAAATAAAATAGCCTGTATAAATACAGGCTATTTATGCCCTTTATTCACTATATTCTGTTAAAACTTTCTTTCCTTTCTTAACTCTTTTATCCTTCTTTGCTGCACTTTCCCAACCTAGATTGAAAAGTATCTTCATTGCATTAGCGACCTTACCATCTTCAATTACTAATGAATATGTTGCTGTTTTTTCAAAAGAAACAAATACCACCTTATCATCATAAATCATAAGATCTGTACTTGTATCTCCAGAGACAGGTACTCTTAATTGTAAGTTTTTACCCGACCCATATTTTAGATAATTCTCATCTTCATTATCTGCAAGTATCTCTTTTGATTTAACATTACTATGTTTAAAAAACTTCTCAAAGTATTCATTAAAGAAATATTCTGGGACATCTCCATAATCATCTGTTAAGCATTGAACTAATACTTCCTTTGCTTCAAATGTCATATCATATGCTTTTTTCACACCCTCTACTCCTTCTAATATATAAACTTTTGGTTTATTTTTCCTATTGTTTTGTATTGCTTTTAATTCCTTCATCTTCTTCTCATATTCTAAAATTAAATTATTAATTTTAGAGTTTTTCTTTTCAAGAAGATCTTTCAATATTTCAGGGTCACCAGCGGTGTATAATTTATTACTATCACTATTACTAACTTTAATAATTCCCAATTCTATTAATTGAGGTATTAATTCATATACTGTACTTCTTGGTACCTTTGATTTATATGCAATATTAGAAATAGTTGTTGTACCCCATACTAGGTTTGCCTCATATATTTTTAAATGCTCTTCTTTTAATCCAAACTCTTTAAAGATATCTAGAATATCCATAATATTAAATATATAACATGTTAATGATTACATTATATACAACATACACACTACAATACAATGGATTAAAGGCATTTTATAGCGACAAACTTGTCGACAGCTATCTCTCAAATAGATATCCTTCTAATGATGAAATATCTATTTTACCACTTTCTTTTAATTGCCCATGTATCTCAATTACCTGAAGTTTTTTACCATCAATATCAAACATTAATTTAGAGTTATCAGATATCTTAAAATATGAATCACCCTCAGGTGTTACAAACTCTGCACCAGAATTAAATACAAAGTTAGTTGATACATAATCAATATACTTAGTATTTTCTTCTCCATATTCATAACTATATATCTTTTTAAATTTGGAATATCCTTCAGGAATATTAAACTGTGAATGGTCAGCAATTTCTATAGTTATATACTGATATTTGCTATCGCCTACATAACTTTCAATACTTGTTGCAAACTTAATATTTGAAGAATATTGATATTTAAGAACAGATGAATACCCTGATTTATCAATTTTTATATCTTTAAGAATATCATCACCTAAATTATCTTGTACACCTTTCAACCCCCTATTTACATTTAGATAATATAGTAATTCATTGAATGTTACATTCTCATCATATGATAATTTCCCATCGAGTTTAACTAGTTTATTATCTTTAATCATCCCCTTACTCTCAGCCAAATCCATTAATCTCATAAATTGAGATTTATTTGACCAGAAGAATCCAGAGAATGGTATATAGAAGACTAGAACTAGAAGGAATATAAATGAAAGAATTACTTTCTTAATATCATTACCTCTTAAGAAAACATAGTATAATCCTACACCAAAACTCCAAAATATTATCGACATTAAGAAGAATCTATTAATTGTTAAACCATATGCATCTATTCTTAGAAACAAGGAGTATGCCCAAAAGATAATTGCAGGTAATGTAATAGCTGAGAAAACTCTAGTATAGAAGTTAATAAATTTCTTATGGATTCCTTCACGATCTAATCCATTAAACATTAATATACCTACATATACCAATGCTAGTAACCCAACTATTATTGTTGTTGCTTCATTACTTGGCCACTCACTTCTAAATGGAAAAGATGCCATATATGGATATATTATCAATGTATAGACTATTACAAGAGGAAGTAATACAAATTTTATTAATGTGAATGCAAAATTAGGTAGCTCTAAAAACTTTATCTTTACAATATCTTTTGGTAGATTCCTTAAGAAATTAATAGGAGCAATTAATAGGAAGGCGAACATAGCCACAGTTGCATATTGATTATCTGAAAAAGTAAATTTCCAAAATGATTCGATAGCAAACAATGCAAGGGCAATACCTAAATATACTACAACACCATAAATCACACCAATACAACCAGCAAATACCGTTCCAACACCAAAACTCCAAAAATCCTTACCATCTTTATCTTTAATAAATGGGATAACAAAAGCTGCAAGTGTTAATACAACAAATAATATTATTAACCTATACATATTAGATGTAAATGCTCCAGATATGATATTAAAGGCAAATACATCAGGTAATACAAACATACTCCACAAACCACCAACAAGAATGAAGTTAATGAATTGACCTAGGTAACCATTTATTCTAGATATATACTTTTTCTCAAATAGCAGTGAGGTTATTAATGATGATATTGATAAAAGAACAAATAATAATAGAACCATAACAAGTGTATAACTTGTTTGATCACTAAGATCTCTTCCTTCTGTTAAATATACTGAGATAGAGAATATAGTAAATACATATAATAATGTAGTAGGAAATCTACTAACTAAATTAATAAATCCATTCTTTACTTTATCTAACATTCCAAATACTAAACTACTCATAGATTATTTAAAATAAAATTAATTACCAATTTTGAATACCCATATTATCTAATTCCAAACAAAGATCATATGAATCATCAATATTTGCTTCTGATTGTTTATATTCTAGATAACCATTTATTGTAGGTAGGTAACAATTTGTAATATTATTATTACACTTATTTGCTATCACCCTTTTACTTGAGATTGTCACATCTTCTTTATTACAATTTTCAGGTACTTCATTAACATAATCCAATGTCCTAAAATAGTTTTCTTTTATTTCATAATACTTATCTACAGGCATAGGAATATAATAATTACCATATCCCTTTGAGTACAATTTATTTACAATATCATCCTCTGTTACATCCTTAATATCATTAACTGTTTCAAACTTTGTTTCCCAAAATGTTCCAACTGTACTACCAGAGCCCATTTTATTCAATGTTATAAGTGCATCATGAAATGAGAACGATATATTATTACTATATCCATATTCTTTAACTGATTCTCCCAGCACATTAGTCTTAGTTGTTTTTACTAATTTACAATTAATCAAATCAACACCATCACCTGTAAACTCACTCTTATCAAGATCCTTATATGTTACATTATTATTTTTATCTACCTTAAAACATCTTCCACTAACAATAGGTAAACCACTTCCATTAACAACATACCCCAGATATCTGTTTGACCCTACCTTTCTATAGTATATTTCTGTTCCTGCAAAACTACTCTTTTTATCAAAATCTTTATACTCAGGATATTTTTCTACAATAATATCATTTGCTTGGATTGCTTCTTGCCCTGCATTCTTTAATAATATGTTTTTAGTACTAAATACATTATTTAACACAAATAGAATTATTAAGATTAGAATCAATGCAATAACAGTGATCTCTAATATTAATTTATTCTCTTTTATAAATTTCTTCATACTA
>CAZJKB010000018.1:0-2025 GCA_964546485.1 uncultured Candidatus Saccharibacteria bacterium
GGACTCGAACCTGTGACCCCTACAGTGTCATTGTAGTGCTCTAACCAGCTGAGCTAATCGCCCTACTCTATTACTTCATCTACTAAACCATACTCCTTTGCTTCTATAGCAGTAAAGTATTTATCTCTATCTACATCTTTTTCAATCTGTTTTATTGTCTGTCCTGTAAATTCAGATAGATATTTATTTAATATTTCTCTTTGTCTTAATATCTCTTTTGCAGCAATTTCAATATCACTTGCTTGTCCTTCTGCTCCTCCTAATGGTTGATGTATATGTATTTTACTATTTCTTAGTGCAAATCTTTTTCCTTTTGTTCCTCCTGCAAGAAGGAATGATCCCATTGATGCACTTAATCCAACAGATATTGTAGATACATCACATTTAATATATTTCATAGTATCAAATATAGCCATTCCAGCAGTAATTACTCCTCCTGGAGATTGTATAAACATTTGAATATCAGATTTAGGATCTTCTTTTTCTAAAAAGAGTAATTGAGCAACAATATTACTTGCCATATTCTCTTCAATGGGGCCTGTTACAAAAACAATTCTATCCTTAAGTAGCCTTGAGTATATATCATATGCTCTCTCTCCATCTCTTTCTTTTTCAATAACTGTTGGTATTAAATATCCCATATCTATATAATTATATTTTATTAACTAATTATACTATATTTATTTAATAACTTTCTCTATGAAATTTTTGAAAGCTTTTTCTTTTACTAATACTCTCTTTATATATTCTTGCCATTGTTTATCATCATAGTTATGTGATGAATTAGGATTACCTTTCTTTATCTCTTCTATTTCTTTTTGTAATTCTTCATCAGTAATATCTAGCTTGTTTTCAACTGCATATGTTCTTAAGAAAAGATCTGTTTCAAGTGCTTCTTTAGCATCTTTATTCCACATCTCTCTCATTACTTCAACTGTTAGATCATTTGCTTTTAAGAAAGCATCAAGAGCAATTTTTCTCTGTTCTAGTGTTTTCATAAAATTATTTTCTCTTTCATATGCTTCAAATTGAATAGCATTCTGAGGTATCTCAATCTTTGATAATTCTATTGCTTGTTTTAGAGCAGATGATTCATTCTCTTTTTTAACAATATTATCTTTTTGTTCTTTGAGTAGTTTCTTTAATTCTGCTTTAAGAGTATCCATATCCTTGATATCTTCTTTTCCTATCTGTTTTGCAACCATTTCTATCCATTTCTTACTTCCACTCTTTATTTTTGTTCCTGATTGTTTATTAAATTGTTCTATTATTTCATCTATCTCTTTATCTTCAACTTTAACCTCTTTGGTATCTACTTTAATTTTCTTTAAATCACCAATTTTAAATGTAGGCATTATTGTTATATCTACTTTAAATGTAATATCTTTATTAATATCTACAGGTTCTATCTCTTTATATGCTGGAGGAGCTACAATATCTATATTTTCAACTGTGATTGCTTGTGCAGTATATACAGGTGCAATTCTTTCAAATACTTCTTGTAGTACTTGATCTTTAAGTGATTTCTCTACTAATTCTCTAGGAACTGCTCCTTTTCTAAATCCTTTGATTTGAAATGTTTTTGCTTCCCTATCAAGTATTGTATTATATGATTTAGTGAAAGAATCTTTTGGAATTGTAATTTCAAGTTCTATTGTTGAACTATTTATATCTTTTCTTTTGTGATGTATATCCATGTATTTATATATTGAAAATTAATATTAGGAGTTTATATTTAATATGATATTTTGTCTAGTACTATATTGTTCCATATACTTTATCTAATTTCCCAATTATTACTAGTCTTTGATCTGATGTCCAAAGTGGTGTACATGTAATTAGTGTTAATCTGTAGTCCTTTGTATTAAGAAGAACTGCTCTATCATTTTTATCAACAACTTTCTTTTCTGTAACTGTATATCTATATGAACCATCTTTTTGATTTATTACTATTTTATCTCCAATCTTTACTTTATCTAAATTGAAGAATGTATCTGTTCTTGGAGGTAGATATTTAAATCTATG
>CAZJKB010000018.1:2125-4978 GCA_964546485.1 uncultured Candidatus Saccharibacteria bacterium
TATATTATATCAAATATTGTATTAGTCTTGCATTTATTATAGTTTTGGAATATTATTGTTATATATAAAATATTAATATAGGTTGTATGGCAAAAGAGAAAAAAGTTTCTCAAAATGAGAGTATGAAGGATAAGGTTGAGTATACTGGTTATAAAGAGGAGAAGGAACCAGTATCAATATTTGGAGGAATGGTTGCATTATTTTTAGGACTTATTCTTTTGATTGTAGGTATAGTATTCATAGTATTATTCAATCTTCCTGCAAGATTAGATGAGAATATGAAAGCTCCTAAATTAAATGATTTACCAGAATATTCTAAGGAAAAGAGTGTTAAGATATCTGGTACTGCTGAAGAAGGAAATAAAGTTTTAGTATATGTTAATGGTTCAGAGTATAAAGATTTAGTATCTGTTAATAAGGATAAGAGTTTTGAGTTAGATTATGTTGTTGATAAAGAAGGAGAGTATAAGATTGAAGTTGCAGCAATTAAGGGATTCCCTGTTAGATATAGAAGTCCAAAATCATCTGTAGAAACAGTTGTTATGGATTGGACAGCACCTTCTAAGAATGTAACATTTACATCATCAAAAGAGACAAATAAAGAGAGTGTAAAAATAACTGGAACTGCAGATGCAGATTCTAAAGTTACAATTAAAAATAGAACTGATAATAAAGAATATTCTGCAACAGCAGATAAAGATGGTAAGTTTGAAATTAAAGATGTAAAACTTGCAAAAGGTGATAATACATTTAATGTAGAGATTAGTGATAAAGCAGGAAATAAGGTTGTATTAAATAGTGACTTAGTAATTAAATATAATACTAAGGCATCATTAAATGGAGATGGAGCAACAGATTTACCTGAGTCATCAGGAGAGATCTCTAACTTCATTCAAGAGATGTTTGCTAATAGATTATTTACAATACTCGGATTATTATCACTAATTGTATTTGCAATAAATACAGGATTAGTTGTTAATAAGCTCAGAAGAGAATCTATATAGTTTCCCTTTGAATTGACCTTGATACACTACAAACCCATACTTATTAGTAAGGGTTTGTAGTGTTATGTCTTTATCCTCTAAATTATTTGCATTAGTTATTGATTTATTTGTTTTAAATATTAGAGTGAAATCATCTCTAATAAGTCCACTTATTGTAGAATTTGAATCTACTAATGATCTAATATCTTGTGCAGAGAATATTCCGTAATAATGAGTACCATCACTAAGTGAGTGCTTAGGATGAGTATGCATATTGAAAAGATATCTTAAATCTATTTTTTCAGGTACATTCTTATAATATACATCTCTTGTTGAGTATAGTGAATTATCAACAAAGATCTCTTTTTTAAGATATCCTTTATGGATACTTTGAGTATATGATATTTTAATATTAGAATTTGTAGTTACTGAATCTTCTGTCCCTTTTATAACTTTAGAAAGAACTAATTCTCCATCTGCCCAATATACTGAAACTGCCCTTTCCAATCCATCACTTAGTGTCTCTTTATATAATTTAATTATTCGGGTTTGAAAATCTGTATCTAAAGAAATTGCTTGTGGTAATTCATATTCATAAGGATATCTTTTTTCTTTGCTCCATTTGATCAAATTTGTATATAGTTTATAGAAAGATATTGAATTAGATGTATCATCAAAAAAGAAACTTAGTATTTTATCTAGCATATTCTGATATAATTTAATAATTATTTATCTTACATTTCTAGAATATCATGGGTAATAGATTAATTAAATATGCTAGTATATTTATTACATTAATTATTTTTTTGTATCTGTTCTTTGCTTTTCTCTCCCCTGTTCTTATGAAATATGGGAATTATGACTTAGGTATTAGAATTCAAAAAATATATGAACAGTTCTGTCATCAAAGAGTTGAAAGATCATTATTTTTATTTTCTGATAGATCATTGATAAATAGTTATAGTTCAAATGAGTTAGAAAATTATGAGGGTATCTCTAAAGAAGACTATAGTTATCTACCACATTGGTTACAAGATATACTTTTGAGAAACCACGATGGTCATGGATTGTGGGGAAATAGTGAGTTAGGATATAAGGTGGCGATATGTATTCGGGATATTGCTCTTTATGGTAGTTTTCTAGTTACCTCTATTATACTTCACCTTATATATTATATCTTTAGGTATAGTAAAAGAATTTCATTTAAAACACTATTGATTATGTTGTCTCCTATTTTGATTGATGTATTAATTCAGATATTTATAGATATATTCAGTCTTATACCTGATACTCATTGGTTTTATGATAGTTGGATTAGAAGAATTTTAACAGGTTGTATTGCTGGTAGTAGCATTGCAATATATGTAATTGGTGAATTATTGACTATTAGTGATGAAAAAGAGAAAATATAATGTAAGTTAATATATATAATTATGAGTAAAGAGATAAAAATTAAGAGTGAGGGTAAGAATGTACAGTTGATTACTGAAAATACAGTTTCTAAAGTTAATGCAGTAAATAGTGTTAGTACAGAAAAGAAAGAAAATATTAGAAACATTAAGGTTGATATAAGTCTTAGAACTATATTTACAATATTATTTATAATAGCAGCTATATATTTTGGTTCAAAGTTAATTACAGTTATTGGGATACTATTCTTTGCATTTATACTCTCTTCTGCACTATTACCAAATGTCAGATGGTTAATGTCTAAGGGTGTTGGTAAAGGACTAGCCGTTACAATTGTTTATATTATTACCTTCTTGCTCTTCTTAGCATCTCTATCATTAATAGTAGTTCCATTTATATCAGAATCTCAGAAACTTCTTGCAGATCTACCTAATTTTGTAAATAATATAATTAATTGGGT
>CAZJKB010000018.1:5078-10676 GCA_964546485.1 uncultured Candidatus Saccharibacteria bacterium
TTATTGAGAATCTTTGATGAAGAACAAAGACAGAGAGTTAAACAATTGGTAGTAGATGTTGAGAGTAAACTTGGAAGTTGGTTATCAGGACAATTAACTCTTTCATTTATTATTGGTTTTCTTTCTTGGGCTCTTCTATCTGTATTGAATGTTCCGTTTGCTTTGCCACTGGCTGTAATGGCTGGTATATTAGAATCAATACCTTCACTTGGTCCTACTATTGCTCTTGTACCAACAGTTATTATAGCTTTATTAATGACCAATCCTATTACAGCATTATTAGTATTGGCTGGGTATATTGTAATACAACAATTAGAGAATACATTTATAGTTCCAAAAGTTATGTCAAATGCAGTTGGTATTAAACCAATTGTTGTAATTATTGCTGTTACAATAGGTTTTGCACTTGCAGGCCCTATTGGTGCCCTTCTCTCAGTCCCAATTGCAGTGCTGATAGATATCGGTATAACATTCTATAAGGACTTGCAAAAACTACAAGCGAAAGGTAATCTATAATTAGAATTAAAATTTAAAACTGCCTATGGATAATCAAGATACATCTAAAACATATACATACTATTTTGAAGATTATACTTCAGATCAGATTAGTGAATCATTAGTTGGAAGAAAAGGTTTAAGCCTTTTTAAAATGCATGAATCCGATATACCTGTACCAGATTTCTTTGTTATATCCTCAGAGGTATTCTCAGAATATATTCAATCAGTTCTAGAACATAAATCAATTCGAGAGAAAGGAAAATTACTTGAGAAAAGAGATATAAAGGATGTTATCTCAAGAACAAAATTAAATGAAGAGATTGAGATACAGATAAAGAGAGAATATGCAAAACTCTCTGGATTTATAGACACTTGGGTATCTATAAGATCGTCTGTTGTTTTTCCAGATAAGCCTGAGGTTTCTTTTAGTGGAGTTTTTAATACTAGACTAAATGTTAGAGGTATTGAATCACTAGTTAAAGCAATTAAGGATATTTATGTAGATTTCTTTTCTGAGTCAGTATTACAATACTGTTTAAGAGAAGAGATAGAGATGTCGGATGTAAAACTTGCAATTGTTGTACAGAAAATGGTTCAATCTGAGGTTTCAGGTGTCTGTTATACTGTTGATCCAATAACTCAGGATAATATGAGAATGAGTATTGAAGCAGTATATGGACTTGGTGATGTTATATCAAATGGTGAAATAACTCCTGATAGTTATGTATTAAATAAAAAAGATTTGAGTGTTTTTGAAAAGCATATTGCTCCTCAAGAATGGATGAAGATTAGAAGTTTGAGTAGTAATAATCTTGAATCTAGTGAAAAAATCCAGATATCATCATCGTGGAGTCATAAACAAAAATTAGATGATAATAAGATTGTTGATGTTGCAAAGATATCATTAATACTCGAAGAGAGACTAGGAAAACCTCAAGATGTAGAATGGGTATATGCTGGAGGAAAGATTTGGGCATTACAAACCAAGAATTCATATACAGAATATAATCTCAATACAGCTATATCATATGGATATGGAAATTTCGTATCTGATAGTCTATATAAGGTTACAAATGAACTCTTAAGTAGGAATAGCTATAGTAGAGAGTTAGTAGATAAGAAGACACAGATAGCAGCAAAGAGTGTACTAACAACTCTTCAAGAAAAAGTTGCACAATCAGTCAAAAAAGAAGAAGTAGATATAAAAGTAGAAGAGATTGTTACAAAAGTCGTTGATTCTCAAAAAGAGGATAGATTCATTACTTCAGGAATAGGTGCAAGTTTTGGTACAGTAACTGGTAATATTGTACTTGTAAAAAATAGTACAACTGTTGTTGAAAAAGGAAGTATTGTTGTTGTACAGAAATATACAAAAGAACTATATCCTGTCCTTCTTAATGCTTCTGCAGTTATCACAGAGATTGGTGGCCTTACAAGCGATATTGCAATTACATGTAGAGAGCTTAATATTCCTGCAGTAGTTGGTGTTAAAGATGCTATGACAGTTCTAAATGATAGTATGCAAGTAAAAGTTGATGGTAATTCAGGCAATATATACTTAGTATCTACTGTAGATAAAGATCAAGGTAAAATTGTTGAAAATATTGTCATAAAACTTAATGAGAAAGAGAATATTCAAGAAACTCAATTACAAGAACAAACTGTAAAAACTGTTGATACCGTAGTTAAAGATAATTCACTTCCTAATACAGCAACAAAGATATATTCATTAAGTAATAATGAGTTATCAAGTTATGTTAATGCTGATGGACTATTATCAATTTCTCTTGATGAATTAATGATTAAAGAGGAAAGACACCCACTCGCATTCATAGAGGATGGAAAATACAAAGAATATGCAGACAAAATTGCAATATATATAGATAAAATTGCAGAAAATGTATCACCTGATGAAGTAATTATAACAATTGGTGATAATATAGCATCCTCATTTAGAAAATTAGTTAAAGGTAAGGAATTAGAAGAGATTCAAGACAATGGGAATGTATATGGTGCATATAGATTATTGAACTCTCCAAAATTATTAGATGTAGCATTAAGAATTATTAAAAGAGTTAGAAATGTATATAAGAGTAGAAATGTTTCTCTTGCAATAAATTCTCCTATGAATGCAAATACATTAAGGGAACTCAAAAAAACAATCTCTAGTATGGGATTGAGAAGAACTAATTCATTTAATATCTATATTACTCTTGAGAATACATCTGAAGTATTACTTCTTGATGAAATACTTGGTGTAGATATTGATGGTGTAATTATAAATACTGATAATCTAGCTAAAAGCATTATGGGTGTATCTAGAGATGAAACTAATGCTATTATTGATATGAACTCTGGTTCCATAGTTAAGGTATTTACAGATATAATTAAACTCTCTAAGTCAAAAGGTTTAAGAGTTATTGTTGCTGGGAAATTAAAGCAAGATACAATTAAGTTAGCTGTTAAACTTGGTGCATATGGAGTTACAGTACAAGAAGAAGAGATAAAAACTGTAAAAGGTATTCTTTCACAAGAAGAAGTTAGAATGATTTTAGGTTAAATATTTCTTAACTAAATAAGTACTTTCTGATATACTTCCGGTATGAATGAAACACCGATGATGAAACAATATCAGAGTTTTAAGATACAGTATCCAGATAAGGTATTACTTTTTAGAATGGGTGATTTCTTTGAAACATTTGGTGAAGATGCAAAGATTACATCAAAAGTATTAAATATTACATTAACTACTAGGGATAAGAAATCTGATCCAACTCCACTTGCTGGTTTTCCTCATCATGCATTAGAACAATATATGCCAAAGTTGGTAAATGCAGGTCATAGTGTAGTTATTGTTGATCAAATTGAGGATCCTAAATTAGCAAAGGGAATTGTTAAGAGAGCTGTTACAAGGATTGTTACCCCTTCTACATTGGATGATGAGAGTAAAAGCATAAAGAATAATTACTTAATGAGTTTATATAAACATGGGAATGAGATCTCCATATCGTTATTAGACTTGGCTATTGGTGATTTGAAATATTGTAATATTCCATATAAAAAAGATCATTTGTATAGAGTATTGCAATCATTTAATCCATCAGAAATAGTTATTATGGAGCATGACAATCTTTTTGTCTTTCCTGAATTACCTATTAGTTTTGTAGATAAGAAAAGTAAAAAAGTGAGTTATGCAATTGAGAATATTCAAAAATTTTATAATATAAATTCTGTATCTTCACTTGGGATTGATGAAAAAGAAGGTATAGTTAATGCAATATCAATGAGTTTAGATTATGTGTTTGAAACTCAAAAGATAAAACCTGTCCATATAAAGAAGCCAATGTTGATAAATCTAAAAGGATATATGCATTTAGATAGATCAACTGTAACTAATTTAGAACTTGTATCTGGACTTTCATCTGGTAGCATAAAGGATTCATTATTCTTTACCATTGATAATTGTAGTACTAATATGGGAAGGAGATTGTTGTATAGCTGGATACTCAAACCTTTGATAAATAAAAAAGAGATAGAGTATAGACTTGATTCAGTAGATAAACTATTTAAAAATCCTTCAATACTAGATAAAACAATAGATATATTATCAAATATCAACGATATTGAAAGAATATTGGGTAAAATAGGATTAAATAGAGTTAATGCTAGGGATCTTAAAGCATTGGAAATATCAATTGATGCAGGTTTAAAGATTCTTGATATACTTTCAGCTTCAAGGATAATAGATAAAAAAGAAATTGTTAAATATTCAGAGTTAAAAAATATATATGAATTAATATCTCAAAGCATAATTGATAATCCCCCTACTTCTATAACAGAAGGGCATATAATAAAAGAGGGATATAGTAAGGATGTTGATGAAATTAGAAGTGTTGCAAATAATAGTAAAGATTGGTTAAAGAATTTTGAACAGGAACAGAGAAATTTAACAGGTATCAACTCTCTTAAGGTTAGTTTTAATAAAGTATTTGGATACTATATAGAAATAACAAGAGCTAATCAAGATAAAGTGCCAAGTAACTATATAAGAAAACAGACATTAGTAAATAGTGAAAGATATATAACAGAAGAATTAAAAGAGAAAGAAGATATTATCCTTAATTCTGCAGATAGACTTGCAAATATAGAATATAAAGTATTTCAAGAGATTAGAGATGTTATACTTAAGTCATTAACTATACTTCAAGAATTCTCATTACTACTTTCCTTTATAGATGTTGTTTCTGGTTTTGCACATCTAGCACTTTCAAAAAGCTATTGTAAACCAGAGATATATGAGGTAGGAGATAAAGAAGGAATCTTAGAAATAGACGAAGGAAGACATCCTGTGGTTGAAAGTATATCCACGAGCCCATTTATTTCCAATGATACTATTTTAGATCTTAAGACTCATGCATTGAATATAATTACTGGTCCTAATATGTCAGGTAAATCTACATATATAAGGCAGGTTGCAGTAATTACTCTTTTGGCTCAGATAGGATGTTTTGTTCCAGCAAAAAGTTGTAAACTATCTATTGTTGATAGAATATTCACTAGAGTTGGTGCATCTGATAATCTTGCAAGAGGACAGAGTACATTTATGGTTGAGATGAATGAAGCAGCCAATATTATTAATAATGCTACTAAGTACAGTTTGATAATTTTAGATGAAATAGGTAGAGGTACAAGCACATATGATGGTGTAAGTATTGCATGGTCAATAGCAGAATATATTACAAATAATATTGGAGCTAGAACACTATTTGCAACTCATTATCATGAATTGCTTAAACTTAATGAAAGATATCCAGATAAAATACAAAACTATAATGTACTTGTTGATGAAGATACAAATACTGGAGATGTAATATTTTTGAGAAAAATAGTTAAAGGTGGTACAGATAGAAGTTATGGTATATATGTTGCTAAAATGGCAGGTTTACCACTTCCAATTATCGAAAGAGCAAATGAGATTTTAGAAGGATTTGAACAGCAATCATTATTTGAATCTGATACTACAATTAGAGGTGCAGGTATAGATTTAGTTAAATCAGAAAAAAGGAAAGTTCCAAGTACTCAAATATCACTATTTAGTAA
>CAZJKB010000019.1:0-7297 GCA_964546485.1 uncultured Candidatus Saccharibacteria bacterium
AATTATAATAATATTCAATATAACGAATTACTAAATAGAGATGATATTTCAAATGTGGTTTATGATAAAACAAGAAAAGGCTTCTTTTTAATAGATATTATTGATATACAAAGTAGTATCAAGAATAAGAGTAGTTTAATTAAAGGTATAATAGTAAGAAAGGACTTCCCTAATAATCTCTTAGTAGATATTAATTTTCATAAAGTTGCAGTAATACTCGAAAATGAAACAGGATGTGTGCTTTTAGATAGTACTGGTTATGTAATAGATATTTGGGATAAAAAGGATTCTTCATGTAAAGAATATCTATTGTCCGAAATTATATATTTAATTAATAATGATAAATTGAATGAGTATATAGTAGGTCAATATACGAATTTTAGATTTCTAAAAGATATTATAAATATTGATAAAGTATTTAGAGAATATCACTATATAATACAGAGATATGAGTATAATGATAGTATATTAACATCATATGACAATTCTAATAGAACATATCTATTTACATCTAGAGATAATATATATGATCAACAGGTTAGATTAGTCTCTTTACTTGAACAACTACAGAATATGAATATTAAATATATTAAACTAGATTTGAGATTTAATAGGCCTGTAATAGAAAAATAATGTATTAATATTGAAAGAATATTAATAGTTAGATAATATGTACATATATTACTTGCTAATTATTCTAAATTTTAATATATTAGTATAAGTAAAGAGTTATTTATTAAAATTATTAACTGCCAAAAGCATGTCGAAAAGAATTATTACTGCGATAGATGTAGGTTCTTCTAAGATTACAACTGTAATTAGTTCAGTTGATGAAAATCTTAATCCTACCGTAATTGGTGTTTGTTCTTATCCAAGTAGAGGGATTAAGAAAGGTGTTGTTGTGAATATAGAAGAGGCTACAAATGCAATATCAGAGTCTATAACTGCTGCAGAGAGAATGGCAGGTCTTACTATTTCTGATGTTGTTGTTTCAATAAATGGTGAATTGGTAACAAGTTTAAATAATAGAGGTGTTGTTGCAGTTTCAGGATCTGAAATAACAATTGACGATACATATCGAGCAATTGAGAATGCAAGAACATTATCATTACCTCAAGATTTAAATCCATTACATATTATTCCAAGAGAATTTGTTGTTGACAGTCAGGGAGGTATTAAATATCCAATAGGAATGTCAGGGAATAGACTTGAAGTTGAAACTCATATTATTACCTCACCTAATTCATACTGGAGAAATATTAAAAAAAGTATTGAACAATTAGCATTGACAGTGTCAGATGTAGTATTTGTAGGATGGGCATCATCAACTGCAGTATTAACTGAAACTGAAAAAGAACTGGGTGTTACACTACTTGATATTGGTGCTGGAACAGTTACTATTTCTATATTTGAGGAGGGTAGCATTACATATAGTGGTTGCGTACCTTTGGGAGGTGGAAATATAACTAGTGATTTAGCTATTGGATTACAAGTATCACTAGAGGAAGCAGAGAAAATAAAATTGAATATGGATAAGATATTGAGTTCTCATAGTGATGGTGTAGAGGATTTTGAAGATAAGAAAACACCTGCATTATTAAGAAAGCAAGAAGAAAAAGAAGATACTAAATCAATAGATAGCAATGATTTATACAATGTAACAAAATTAGGAGTAAAGTCTCAAACAGAGATATCAAAATCATTTATGCAACAAATTGTAAATGCAAGATTAGAAGAGATACTAGAGAGAGTTAAAGCTGTTGTAAGTCAGGCAGGATATTCTGTTGCTATGCCAGCAGGTGTAGTATTTACAGGAGGAACATCATTAATAAAAGATGCTACAAAGATTGGACAGGGTGTATTTGGTGTTCCATGTAGAGTTGGTTATCCTTCTGGTTTATCTGGTATGGTAGAAGAAATATCAGACCCATCGTTTTCTGCAGTTAGAGGATTGATTAAATATGCTATGGAGGATAATATAGATACCAATGGTACCTCTTCCTCCAAAGGAATGAATACTAAATTTATAGGTGATATGGTTTCAAAGGTTGTATCCTGGGTGAAATCACTTATGCCATAGTTAATATAATTTGAGATTATTAATAATATGTTAGTTACTACAAATGTAAATCCCGTTGCAAAAATTAAGGTTGTTGGTGTTGGTGGTGCGGGAAGTAATACTATTAATACAATGATCTCAGATTATAATATTCAGGGAGTTGAATTTATGTCCTTTAATACAGATCAACAGGCCCTAAAGAACTCACTTGCTCCTGTTACATTACAATTGGGTGAAGAATTAACACAAGGATTAGGTGCTGGTGGAAGTCATCAAGTAGGTGCACAAGCAGCAGAAGAGAGTATAGATCAAATTCATGAACTATTAGCTGGTGCTCATATGGTATTTATTACAGCAGGTATGGGTGGTGGTACTGGTACTGGTGCTGCACCAGTAGTTGCAGGTGTTGCTAAGAATATGGGTGCATTAACAATAGCTGTTGTAACTAAACCATTTGCATTTGAAGGTAAGCAGAGAATGGCTGTAGCAGAAGAAGGAATTGCCGCATTAAAGGATAAAGTTGATACATTAATAGTTGTACCTAACCAAAAATTATTAGATGTTGTTAAAGAAAATATATCTTTCTTAGAAGCAATGAAGAGGGTTGATAATGTTCTTGCAGAAGGTGTTAAAGGTATATCAACCTTAGTAACAGGTACTGGATTTATAAATGTTGACTTTGCAGATGTAAAATCAGTAATGTTAAACTCAGGTACTGCATTAATGGGTATTGGTAAGGCTGAAGGAGAAAATAGAGCTGAAGTAGCTGCTAGAGCTGCTACAACAAATCCTCTCCTTGAAATATCAATTGAAGGTGCAACAGGGGTATTATATAACATCACTGGTGGTTTAGATCTATCAATGCAAGAAGTTGATAAAGCTGCTGAACTAATTAAAGAAGTTATAGATCCTAAAGCAAATGTAATATTTGGTGTTACTGTAGATCCATCTATAGAGAAAGAACTATCTATAACTATTGTTGCAACAGGTTTTGATGAATCAAAGCAAGTATATAGTAAGAAGAATGAGGGTGAGATGCTCACAAATGATATGAATAAACCAAGAAATAATAATATTGAAGATGAAATGGATTCATTACTTGCACCAGAGGATAGAAAAGCAACATCAACAATAAAAGACAACGATTTTGATGATATGGATGACGTTCCTGCATTTATGAGAAAAAGAAATTAGTATGGGGGATTTTTTAAAGAAAAACATTGTACTTATTATTGCAATTATCTACCTCCTGTTTCCACTTGATTTCATCCCTGATTCATTACCATTAATAGGTGCAATTGATGATACTTCATTATTAGTAATAGATTTAATAAAGAGATATGTTCAATATAAACAACAGAGGGAATCTACTCCAACTGAATAGGATTATATACCCTGTATTTTTAATATCTATTGTATCACTCTTAACATTGTATTTTTCTAATAATTTTACTATTACAGATACATCTACTGTATTTTTTAAACAGTTTATATTTATCATACTAGGTACTATTGGATATCTTGTTATTTCTAAGATTGATTATGAATTACTAAAATTCTGGCAAATATTATTAATATTATATCTAGTGACTATTGTTCTACTTGTTATAACAATAATTATTGGAGAAGCAAGGGGTAATGCAGTTAGGTGGATAGAAGTAGGTGGTATACAGATTCAACCTTCTGAAATAGCAAAGTATACAACAATATTTCTATCTGCATATATTATGGAAAAGTTAAGATATGCAGAATGGATTAAAATATTAATATCTATATCGGTAGCATTGCCAATAATTGTTTTAATATATATTCAACCTAGTGGAAGCATAGCACTTATAACTCTTGTACTTCTTGCAATAACTATTTTTATGTATATAAAGAATAAGCTTGGTGCATTAGTATTAGTCTTAATTTCAATATTTAATATTTTAGGTTTTGTATTAATTGTACTTGGACAAATCATTGGGTATTTATTGATTGTATTGGGCATAATCGCTGTTATATTTGCATTTTTCTCTGCTCTTGGTATACAAAAATCATCAATTATTATCTATGTAATTACTGTAATATTAGGACTAGTAATTAGTTCATCCACCAATTATATATGGAATAATATATTAGAAGATCATCATAGAAATAGAATAACCACATATATTCAAGAAATGTCTGGGCAAAGTGCATCTTCGGATTTGCAATGGCAAGTGGATCAATCGAAAATAACAATTGGATCAGGTCAATTATTTGGAAAAGGGTGGGGTAATGGTACTCAGAGTACTAGAATGTTCTTACCAGAACATAATACAGATTTCATATTCGCTTCTTATTCAGAGCAAACAGGTTTGATAGGAGTCTTAGTATTATTTGCATTATATGCATTACTATTCATATTTATCATCTACAATCTCTATTTAAAAAAATTAGGGGATTTTGAAATCGCTATTGTAACAGTATTACTATTTAAAATTTTAATAGAAATGTCTATTAATTTAGGTACAAATACTGGTATAATACCTCCGACTGGTATACCATTACCATTCATGAGTTATGGAGGTACAATTACTCTATTAAGTTTCTTTTCATTGGGCTTAATTCAGAGTATAATTGACAGAAATAGCATTGACAATCGTAATATATTAAATTAAAATGCATTGTTATGAATACAAAAGAAAATACAAAAGTAGTTAAATTCGCAGTTGTTCAAATTAAAGGAACTCAATATATTGTTGAAGAAGGAAAGAAATATACTGTTGAGAAATTAGGTTTAAAGAATGGTGAAAAGGTAACATTTGATAATGTGCTATTAATTAGTGATGGTGAAGATATAAAAATTGGAAAACCATTTGTTGATGGTGCAAAAGTTGTTGCAGAAGTTGTATCTAATAAGAAACTTGAGAAAGTAACAACATTTAAATATGCTGCAAAAGCTAGATATAGAAAAACTACAGGTAGTAGAAGAGAAGTTACTACTATACTTGTTAAGTCTATCTAGATAATATATCATTAATTCATGAGATATTTTTTTATACACGGTAGGGAATCTTTGTTGTCTAAGGCAGAATTAGAAGCTGTTTTAAATTCTCATGATTATACAAATTATAATATTACATTGAAGGATAGATTCACACTACTAGATATTAAAGCTGAGGTGCAAGATATTAAAAATCTTTTCTATAAACTCGGTGGATTTATATCTTTTGGTGTTGTGTATGAAAATATTGATAATGTAATTGAAGAACATATCAATTCTCAACCAAGTAAAACTATTTTTGGATTGAGTATATACACTGATAATCCTCGAAAATATAATGAAAAGAGTATAAAAAAAGTACTAGAATATATTAAAAATGAATTAAAAGACCATAAAATACCATCAAGATTTGTTATTCCTAATGGTTTAACTATAGATTCTGGAAGATTAATAGGTAATAGAGTTTTAGAGAAGGGTTTTGAATTAGTTATTCTTGAAGATAATGAATATATTGCATATGGTAAGACTCTTGCAGTTCAAAATATTGATATGTATTCGGTTATTGAATTTGAAAAGCCCTTCACTGATAAGAATATGGGGGTATTACCATCTAAGTTAGCACAGATAATGATAAATTTAAGTGGAGCTAAAGAAGGTGATACTATTTGGGATCCATTTTGTGGGTCAGGAACTATTCTTCTAATGGGATTACTCAATGGAAACAATGTACTTGGTTCTGATATTGATAAAGCAGGAATAGATGGGTCAATTGAAAATATAAATTGGTTAGCAAAGAATGTAGATTTAAAGGATCTAAAGTATCAAGTATTTGAACTTGATATAAATAATCCATATGGAAGAACATTAACACTACTTAAAAGAACTGATGTTTCAGCAATAGTATGTGAGCCATATATGGGTCCTCCTCAATTTAAAGTTCTCTCTACAGCAAAAGCAAAAGAGCATTTGGAAGTTGTAGAAAAACTATACTCAAATCTTTTCAACATAATCATGGAGACTAGAAAGAGAGATTGTACAATAGTTTTGGTCTCTCCTGCATATAAAACAAGAGATGGGTGGTTGTCACTTCAAATGACTAAAATACTTCCAAAAAGGTGGGAAATAAAGAATATAGAAAAGGACTTGCATTGGAAGCGAACTAATAGTATCATTAAGCGAAATATTTTAATAATAAAATCTAAATCTAGTTAAACTATTATAAGTAAGATATGTCACATGTTAAAGCCGGTGGTGCAGTAAAAATATCACCAAATGTACCAGGTAAAAGACTTGGAGTTAAAAAATATGCAGGTCAAGAGGTTATTAATGGTAATATTATCATTAGACAAAGAGGAACTGTATATCATCCAGGTAAAAATACAAAGCTTTCTAATGACCACTCTATCTATGCAATAGCTGATGGAATAGTATCCTTTAGAAGGATGACTGGTCATAAGAGAAATCAATATTATGTTGATGTTCTAGTTAAGGAAGAAGAATAATGCCAAGACAAAAATTTGTGCAGATAGAAAGTAAGAATGCTATCATTGAGCTACTTCAAGAAGGTAGAGAATTTATGAAGATTCTTATTGCAAATAGTGCATATAAAGACCCCAAAACTCAAGATATATTAATGTTAGCAAGTAAAAGGAGAGTTCCTATTGAAAGGATATCTAGAAAATCTCTTCAGAAACATGTTAAATCTGGTAATGTAGAGAGTGTTGTAGGACTTATGGTAGCTGATAATATGTGGAAGCTATCAGATCTCTTAGTAAAATTAAGAGAAGATAATAAATTTCCATTCTTTATTATTCTTGATCATGTGAAATACGATCAAAATATTGCTGCTATTCTTAGAACTGCATATGCCTCAGGAGTTAATGGAGTAATTACACCTATTGATGTTAAAAATTTCTTAAATAATGAAACTATTAGAATATCCATGGGAGCATCTCTTAGAATACCTATAATTGAAATGAATCTATTCACTGCAATTAAAGAATTACAGAAAGAAGGAGTTAGAGTATATGCTTTAGATATGGATGGTAAACTATTCTATCAAGAAGATTTGAGAGGTTCTGTAGCATTTGTTCTTGGTGCTGAAGATGTTGGAGTTTCATCAAAGGTTATGGAAAGGGTAGATGCTAAATTAACAATACCTATGAGAGAAGGAATAGGTTCATTAAATGTTAGTGCATCAGGTGCTGTAATGATGTATGAGAAATTAAGACAGGAAGTTAGTTAGTTTTCTTATATACCTTATATTGTTC
>CAZJKB010000019.1:7397-10642 GCA_964546485.1 uncultured Candidatus Saccharibacteria bacterium
TAAACAAGATCTGCACTACCAAACATAGCATCATTAAAATCAAAGCCAAGTATATCAGTATATTGTCTAACTAACTCTTCTGTAGATGCTTCAATTTCAATCCAAGGCATTAGTGCAGGCCAAGTATCTATATCAAATTCAACTTCACCAATCTTATATCTGATTCTCTTACTCTCTTGATATGCCTTTTCCTCTAATCCAATTGATTTTAAGAACTCTTTACCTTTCTCAAAATTATCAATAACCAATTCTATCTCTTCTACACCATCCAAGCTTTGTTTTGTAACACTTTTATATGTAAGTGTAATTTTATCTACTTCATCTCTTAATCTTACAAATGTCCTAGGTTTGTGTACTGGGAGATTATATATACATCTGCGGAGTAATCGTTCATTAAATACTTTCTTTGCTCCTATATTTTCAAGTCTATTAATAACTTTGTCCTTATCTATATTTATGAATTTGGCTTCTATTTCTTTACTCATATCTATTATATTTGAGATAAGTGAGTTATTTACTATCTATTTTAGCAACTATCTCTTCTAGTTCTTGATTAGTATTATATCTAATAGTTATCTTACCTCCTCTAGATAGTTTCATTATCTGTGTTGTATATCCAAGTCTTTTAGATAGTCTGTCTGCTAAACTATTTATATATTTCATAACTTCTTTGTCTGTATCTTTACTTGTACTCTTTCCAAGATTAAGTTTTCTAACCATCTCTTCTACTTCTCTCACACTCATTCCTCTCTTGATAACTATGTTGGCAGCAGCAGTAAGTGAAGATGGGTCTGTAAGGCCTAATAATGCCCTTGCATGACCTTCAGATAGTGTTTCATTAAGAACATGCTCTTTGACCTCTTCAGGTAATCCAAGGAGCCTTATTTTGTTTGTAATTGCAACTCTACTTAATCCAACTTTTTTAGCTATTGCTGCATGTGTTAAACTGAATTCATCTTGTAATTGTTTAAATGCTATCGCTTCTTCTAATGGATTTAAATCTTGTCTTTGAATATTTTCTATTAATGCTAGCTCTAACATATCTTGAGCAGAAGCATCTTTAATAACTACAGGAACTTTAGTTAACCCAGCAAGTTGTGAAGCTCTAAATCTTCTTTCTCCTGCAATTATGAAATATTTATCACTATTTTGATCTTTGGTAATTATTAATGGTTGTATGACTCCATGTTCCCTTATTGAATCAGCAATACTTATTAGTTGTTCAGGGTCTATATGCATTCTTGGTTGGTAGGGGTTAGGCACTATTCTACTTATATCGAAATTTTCATTATATGCATTATTTGTATTACTCAATTTATCTGAATTTATTAATGCAGCCAATCCTTTTCCTAATCTCTCTTGTGCCATATTTATATATTATTAATATTATTTAAATCTTTCAATAAATTCTTGGGCTAATTTGGAGTATGCAATGGAACCTGTTGATGTAGGATCATATTCAAGAATTGTTTTCCCATGTGAAGGAGCTTCAGATAGTCTTACATTCCTAGGTACAATTGTATTAAATACTTTTTCTTTGAGATATTGTTTTACATCATTTACGACACTCTCTGATAGCTTAGTTCTGCTATCATACATTGTGAGTATTGCTCCACCAATATTAAGGTTTGGATTTACAGTCTTAATTAATTGTGAAGTTTCTAGTAACTGACCAAGACCTTCAAGTGCAAAATATTCACATTGTATAGGGATAATGAGTTCATCTGCTGCTGATAGTGCATTGATAGTTAAAAGTCCAAGAGAAGGAGGACAATCTATTATGCAGTAGTCAAAAGGTTCGTTGAATTTCTCAAGTGCTCTTTTAAGTATTGTTTCTCTAGATAATAGATTGACCATTTCTATCTCTGCACCTGCAAGTGAAAGATGTGCAGGAACTATGAATAGGTTAGGGGTATTTGTTGGTGCAAATACTTCAGATATTTTACTTTGATTAATTAATACATCATATATACTTTTATACGGTGCTTGATCATCTTCGCTCCAACTCTCTTTTCTATATGCTTGATTAAAACCAACACCAGAAGTGAGATTTGCTTGTGGATCTAAATCTACTAAGAGAACCCTTTTTCCTAAATGTGCTAAAGAAGCTCCTAGATTAATAGCTGTGGTTGTCTTTCCAACTCCTCCTTTTTGATTTGCAATTGTGAATACTTTCATATATTACAGTATATTATCTTTTAGTAATCTATGCAAAGTATTTAGTTGTTATATCTTGCATGATATACAATTTTAAATTCATTAAAAGGAAAATATACTAACCAAACTTTTCCTTTTATAGAATCTTTTTCAATAGGACCAAACTCTCTTGAGTCAGAACTACCTGGTCTATTATCACCAACAGCAAAATACTTATCTTCTGGAATTACTATTGTTTCTCCTTCGTGAAGATAATCTCCTCCCTTTGTATATATTGTAGCTGCAAGATATTCTTTTTCTATTAATTCTTTATCATTAATATATAGCTTTCCATCCATTAATGATATTTTATCCCCCGGAAGACCAATTATTCTCTTTATGAAATCTTGACTCTCAGAATATCTAAATATTATTACATCACCTCTTTGAGGTTCTGCAATTTTATACAATATCTTATTTGCAATTAAATGTTGTCCATTCTGGAAATTAGGTACCATTGATGAACCAACGACCTCATGTGGTGTCATGAAAAAGAGGTATAATACAACAGAAAGTGCAAGTGCTACAACAATTGCTTCTATACTTGATAGAATAAATGCACCGATACTTGCAAGTATTATAGATACTTTTTCAATAGGGGATTTAGATTCTTTTTCAATATCGTACATATTTAATTGGGCAGATAAATTATTATATGGCGCCGCTACAGGGAATCGAACCCTGGTTTATAGGATGAAAACCTACTGTCCTAACCACTAGACGATAGCGGCAAAATATCTGTATATTTTACATGTTTTTTTTCTCTAAGAAAAGTACCTCTTCTTCAAATGTTGCTCTTCTATATATATTCAATTCTTTATCAAATATATATCGTCTCTTACATTTGCATTGTACTAATACTTTATTCTCAGATATTTCACCTAGTTTATATGCTCTATTTAATGGATATGTACATCCAACACATAAGTTTTTTTCAATTAATGCCTTTTGGAAAGGATTAAATAGTTTTTTTAACATTTATCTCATTTATATATTTTATGGTGCCGAGGACAGGAGTTGAACCTGCAAGGGATTTCTCCCACATGGTC
>CAZJKB010000020.1:0-1510 GCA_964546485.1 uncultured Candidatus Saccharibacteria bacterium
GATATATTTTCTCTCATATATTGCAAGTTATTATCCTTCAGTAAAGATTGCTTTTTTATTAGGAATAATTATGCTTGTATTTATATTGATAGGATATGTCTTAATAAAGAGACCTAACTCCAATCAATAGGTTGTATATTATGCTTTACTAAATATTGATTCGTTTTACTAAATGGTTTACTTCCAAAGAATCCTCTATCTGCAGCAAATGGAGATGGATGAGGTGAACTAATAATTAGATGTTTTTCATTATTAATATTTTTTCCTTTTTCTTTTGCATATTTACCCCAAAGTATAAATACAATATTTGATTTTAAATCTGATATTCTTTGTATTACATAATCTGTAAATATCTCCCAACCTATTCCTTGATGAGATCCAGCACTATCTTTTCTAACAGTGAGTGTTGAATTTAATAATAGTACTCCTTGTTTAGCCCATCTACTTAAATCTCCATCCTCTTTATTTACTTTAATATTTAAATCATTCTCTATCTCTTTATATATATTTTTAAGAGAAGGGGGGACTCTAATACCTTTATTTACTGAGAATGCTAATCCATTAGCTTCATTAATTCCATGATATGGATCTTGACCTAGTATAACTACTTTTGTATTTTCAAATGTACAATATTGGAATGCATTAAATATTTCATTTCCTTTTGGATATATTATTTTATTTTTATATTCTTCCTTAACTTTATTAGTTAAATCTATAAAGTATTGTTTTGAAAATTCATCTTGTAATATATTTTTCCAACTTGTATCTATCTTTACTTCCATAGTGATATATTAACAAAAAAGGGAGGATATCTCACCTCCCTTTGCCGGATTTAGTATTAATTAGAATGAACCATATAGTTGATTACTATATATTCCATTTATAATAGAGCCTGATTTGTATAATCCAACTCTTACATACCATGTACCTGAAGGTATTGTATCTGTACCCATTGTAGAGTCTGTTGAGTAGTAGTGGTAAGAATCACCTGGATATACTGGACTTGGTGATGAACTCCATACTACTTTATATCCATCATATTCAGGACAATCACCACTTAATACCCATTTTACATTTGGTGAATATATTGTTGGTGTTACAACAGATATTACTCTCTGATCAGATGTTGTAGTTAATCTATATAGTGATATCTTACAACTAGTTGATTGTTCTACTGTCTTTGCAACGACACTCTTTTCACTTGTTGTTACTACAGTTTTTGTATCATATACAGATATTTGATATGTATATGTCTTTCCTTTTACTGTATTTGTATCTAGGAATGAATTAGATTGTTCTTTACTATTTATTGTATATGATTTGTAAAGAGTATCATTTCTATATATCTTAAATAATGTACCTGCTTTAAGATTCTTACCTGTCCATTTCATATATACACCATTTGTCTGTGCTGTTGGAACTGTATTCCAAGAAATTGTTTGTACAGGTACTGGTGCAGAGTATGATACTGTTACATAACCTTTAGTTTTATTGTATCCCTTATCTTTAA
>CAZJKB010000020.1:1610-10211 GCA_964546485.1 uncultured Candidatus Saccharibacteria bacterium
ATTACTGAGTTATCTTTAGTAATTAATGTATCTCCATTTTTTAATGAAGTATCATTTCTATATTCTTTTCTAATTCCTCCTCTTAGAATTTCAACACTACCCTCACTGATATATACTTTTCCTATATTATTTAAACTGTTTTGGTAGTACATATATCCTCCAATACCACCAAACACAAGTACTAGTGTAGTAACGATACCTAGTATAAATTGATTATATTTAGTAATCATATTAATTAAGTTATTTAATAAATTATCTGATGATTTAGTATTCTCTTTTTGAATCTGATTCAAAAGGTTTTCTCTAAATTCATTAGATATATTTACGGATACTTTTAGATTTTCTTTCAAAAACTCTTCGTTTATTTCTTTCATATTAATCTAGTTTGTTAATTAAATCCTTTTTCTCAAGTATTTCTTTTATCTTTTTATGTAATCTATTTAATCTAATACCCACATTATTTATTGTAATATTTAATTCGTTTGCAATCTCTTCATAACTATATTCTTGTGTGTATCGTAGTAGGATGATTGTCTGATCTTCTGTATTAAGTTCTTTGATTGCTTCATTGAGTATTCTTTGATTTCTATATTGTACGATATTTATACTATCTTTATTACTAATCAGTTTCCTCTCTAAATTTTCATCAATACTTATATCATTATGTCTTTTATTATTTGCTCTTAAAAAATCTATAAATATATTATTTGCAATTGTAGTAATCCATGTAGTTACAGCACCTTTATTACTATCATACTTATCAATATTTTTATTTATCTTTAAAAATGTTTTTGTTGTTAAATCTTGACTATCTTCTATATTGTGAGTTTTAAAGTAGAAGAATTTATAGATATATTCAAAATATCTAGTGTAAAGGTATTCTATTGTATATTTACTATCTTTGTTCATTAAATATTCTCTCTGCTTCATTTAGCATATGTTCGATTCTATCTAATCCTTTATCCCAGAAATTCTTATCATTTATATCTATATTCATATCTAAGAATATATCTCTTGGAGACCTAGAAAGTCCAGTACTTAAGAATTTTTTAATTTTTTCTGTATTCTGTTTATCTTCTCTCACTAATTCCTGTAATGATTTTGATATAAGTAATCCACTTGCATATGAATATACATAAAATGGTCTTCTTATATGTCCCCAATATACCCACCAGTTTTCACAACCACTATCTTTTGATACTCCTTCTCCCATATATGCAAACATATGCTTATTAAACATATCTGATATCTCACTACTATTTAAATATGATTTTTCTCTATATGTATTATGTAATTCTAATTCAAAATTATACAATGCTATTTGTCTAAATATTGTAGATATATCATCTGCTAGCTTATCCATATATATGTATAATTTTTCTTCATCTTTTACATTACTTGTTAGATTCTCTAATGCAAAATCTTCAAAGAAAGTACTTGCTACTTCTGCAGTACTAAGAGGAGTACCATAGTTTAGTGAATTTTGATTTGTTCCAATTAATTCATCATTTATACCATGTCCTAATTCATGAGCAATTGTTAAAATATCATGAGTCTGTTTATTATAATTCAGTAGTATATATACAGGTAATTGGGGTTTAATACCTATACAATATGCTCCACCTCTTTTTCCTTTACTTGGATATACATCAATTCTTCCTTCTTTAAAGAACTTCTCTACTAGTATTGCAAGTTCATTATCTATTTCTTTATATGTTTTAAGAATTATTTCTTTGGCTTTTTCAAATGTATACTCTTTGTTATCTTTATATAATGGATATGCTCTTTCATGGTACTTTATCTTTTTTTTACCTAGTATCTTTGCTCTTAATTTATAGTATCTTTGTGGAATATCAAATCTATTTGTAATTGATTGAACTAGAGCATCTACAGTTTGTGTTTCTATATCGTCACTAATATGTCTTGATTGATCTGGTCTAGTATATCCTCTTAAATTATCTGATATTTTACATACTTCAAGTATTGAATTTAATTCTTCTGTTGCTATTGATAGTTTATCTCTTAGTACTTTATGAACAATCTTTGCACTGCTGTCTCTTAGTATGCTATCAGATGATGTTAAATTCCCAAGTATTTGATTAAATGATTCTGTTCTACTATTTTTATTACTATCAATAACTTTACCCTCTGATTGATTAACTTGGTCTGATACAAATCTTTTCCAATTTGAATATGCAGGTTTACTCATTAATGAGAGAATGTTCTCTTCTTTCTCACCTAATGTATATTTCCCTTGAACGAATAATCTTTCGAGTAGATGTTTATATTTTTCTAATGGCTTATATTCTAATATCTTTTTTTGTAATTTCTCATCAATTTTTGAGATATTAATGGTGTAGAAGGTGAGTTTATTTGATAATTCTGTTTCTATATTCTCTATATTATTTAATTTTTGTTTAATCTCTTTATTTGTACTATCTTGATCATATCTTAAAAAGAAATAGTACCATGCTTTACTTATACTGTTTTTCTCTTCTTCTAATTTTTCATATTCTTCAAGAGATTTAAGAAGTAGTTGAGGTGATGTTAGATATTTATTATTAGTTTTATATTTAATTACGAAACTCTCAATTAATTTCTTTGAATTTTCAATATCTCTATCTATCTGATTATCATTATCTGATGAGTATAATAGATTGAGATTCCATGTATATTTTTCTATATTCATGACTTTATTATATTATATCTTGTTTACACATGCTACTTTAATATATATAATATCTATCAAATACTTTGATCCAATATCAATGGGGAGTATCGGGAGGAAATGCTATATGCAAAGTAGAACCTGACGGAATGTAACCGTAATCTTATACAAATCCATATTATGTGGATATAAAGGGAGAGATAGTAATATCTTTCTAGAATGAGGGTGGTATCGTGTATACCATTTGATTTAGGTGTTCACCCCTCTTTTATACATTAGTTATCTAGTGTGTAGAAGAGGGGTGTTTTTATATAAATTATAATTTAATTAATAATGGGAAAACTAAAAGAAATATCAAATAGGCATGATTTTGTTGCGAGAGAACAAGAACTATTATCTTGGTGGAAAGAGAATGAGATAGTTAGGAAGTATATGGAAAGAAATAAAGGGAGTGAAAAGAAGTTTTCATTTACAGATGGACCAATCACAGCAAATAATCAGATGGGGTTACATCATGCTTGGGGAAGAGCATATAAAGATTTTATGGCAAGATATAAGACAATGAAGGGTTTTGATCAGAGATATCAAATGGGATTTGATTGTCAGGGATTATGGGTTGAAGTTGAAGTTGAAAAGGCACTTGGGTTTAATAGTAAGAAGGATATTGATGATTATGGACTTGGCAATTTTACTAATGCTTGTAAGGACAGAGTGTATACATATTCTAAAGTACAAACAGATCAATCTGTAAGACTAGGAATGTTCATGGATTGGGAAAACTCATACTATACAATGTCTGAAACAAATAACTTATACATTTGGTATTTCTTAAAGAAAGCACATGAAAAGGGACTATTATATAAATCATTCTCTTCTACTACTTGGTGTCCTAGATGTTCAACTGGCCTTTCTGAACATGAAAAAGCAGATGGGTATAAAGAGGTAGAGGATACATCTGTATATGTACTATTCAAGTTAAAGGGTAGGGATAATGAGTATGTATTAGCTTGGACAACAACACCTTGGACCCTATCAGCTAATGTTGCTTTAGCAGTAAATAAAAACTTTGTTTATGTTAAAGCAAAATACGAAGAAAAGGTTGTATATCTTGCACAGGAGAGAGCAAAGAAGTTAGGTCTAGAAGTACTTGAGGAGGTTGATGTAAATACATTAATTGGCTTAGAGTATGAATCTTTATATGATATTCCTGTACAAGAGGGTGTTGAGCATAAGGTTGTTGATTGGGAATTAGTATCTGAAAGTGATGGTACAGGTGTTGTACATATCGCTCCAGGCTGTGGTGAAGAAGACTTTGAACTTGGAAAAGAATTAGATCTTGCAAATCTATCTCCTCTTGATGAATCTGGTGTATATATGGATGGTTATGGAGATTTAACAGGTAAGTATGCTCATGATGTTAAAGATGAAGTTATTGAATACCTTAAATCAAAGGGACTTCTCTTTAAAACAGAAAACTATATGCATACATATCCTCACTGTTGGAGATGTAAAACAAAGTGTTTATTTAGATTAGAAAATAACTGGTTTATAGATATAGATAAGGTTAGAGATCAATTGAAAGAGCAAGCTAATACTGTAAATTGGATACCTGATTTTGCTGGTAAAAGAATGCAGGATTGGTTAAGAAATATGGGTGATTGGATGATATCAAGAAAGAGATTCTATGGATTATCTCTACCATTCTATGAATGTAGTTGTGGAGAATTAACTGTAATTGGAAGTAAAGAGGAATTAAAGGAAAAAGCAGTTGATCCATCACTAGTAGATAAAATGGAGAGTTTACATAGACCATGGATAGATGATGTAAAGATAAAATGTCCGAAATGTGGAAATCATGTAACAAGAATATCTGATGTTGGAGATTGTTGGTTAGATGCTGGTGTTGTTCCATTTTCAACATTGAAATATTTAGAGGATAAAGAGTATTGGAAAAAATGGTTTAAGGCAGATTGGGTATCAGAATCAATAGAACAGGTAAGACTATGGTTCTATTCAATGCTTGTTTTTGGTGTTGTGCTTGAGAATGAAGTTCCATATGTAGATGTTTTAACATATGGTGAGATGAGAGACGAAAATAATGAGAAAATGAGTAAAACAAAGAAAAACTTTATACCATTTAATGAAGCAGCTGATAAAGTTGGTTCAGACTTGATACGATGGACATTTATGCCTGTACAGTTTGGAAGAAATCTTAGATTTGGTTGGACACCTATGGAAGAAACTCGAAGAAGGTTTGTACTTCCATTTTGGAATAGTTATACATACTTTGTTATGTATGCAAATATGCATAATTGGGAATATGACAAATCATTTGATGTTCATAATTTAAATGATCTTTTAGATAAATGGATTGTAGGATATCTAAATAGTGTTGTTAACGATTCAAATAAAGATTTAGATCAATATAAATTTGCTAGTTTTGCTGAAAGAATTGAAAAATTTGTTATGGATCTTTCGACTTGGTATATACGAAGATCAAGAGATAGATTTAAGAATGGTAATGTGAGTGCATTAAATACATTACACTATGTATTAGTTCAATTAACTAAATTAGTAGCTCCATTTATGCCATTTATGACTGAGGATATATATCAGAACTTAGTAGTAAATGTTGGAATGGAGAATGCAAAACAATCTGTTCATCTAGATTCATATCCTGAGTATGAGGATGGACTATATTCTGATGTATTAGCACAGATGGAACAGGTTAGAGGGCTTTCAAGCTTAGGACAAAATATTAGAGTCGAGAACTCTATTAAATTAAGACAACCTTTGGAGAAAGTATCTGTTAAGGGTTTGAAATTATCTGATGAGTTAAAGAATATTCTTAAAGAAGAATTAAATGTAAAAGAATATGTTGATGATGCACAGGGAGAAGGTTGGAAATCTATGCAATCAGGTTTAACATCAATATCACTATATACAGTAATTTCTGAAGAGCTTAGAAAAGAGGGAATATATAGGGAATTGGTTAGACAAATTCAGAATGAAAGAAAGAATGCTGGTTTAGTAGTTGGGCAAAAAGTTAAATTATATATATATTCTCAATCAGAAGGTTTAAACACTTGGTTGACTGATATCAAAGATCAATTACTAAAAGATACAACATCTACAGAAGTAGTATTTGAGAAAATGGATAATAGTGTAGAGTTTGAAGTAGATGGTGAGAAAGTATATGTCTTTTTAGAAAAATAGAGTAGTATATAGATATGCAAAGAGGAATAATAACATTTAGTAATGAGGAATTAAGGGAGATACTATCAGTATTTAAACTTGATCGTTATGTTAGTACTCCAATGTACACCAAATTTATGAGTGCATTGGAGTCTAACCTCCCTGAAGTTACAATTGAGATTAATATTGAAGAATTAGAAATTATACTTGATGAAATTGGTTTGCCTAGTGATAGTAATTCTACTGTATTGAGTAATGCTATATCGAAAATAAGGGAAAAGGTATTTGAACTTAGAAATTAATCTCGATACCTGTTTTTTCTGTGAAGAATTTCTTAGATTCATCTATACTAACATTTGCACTCACTGCATATTCTCCAACAAGATATCCAACTGCACTCTTAATATATTTATCAATACTTGATGGTACTAATCTTACACTCCTTAGTCTCTGATCTCTTTCAAAATAGCAATATTGAATTATTTTAATGAAATTTTCTATTTTACCTGAATAGTCTAATTCACTAAGTTTGGCTGCTAATTGAGTGAAATCTTTACAGTTATGATTATCAATTCTTTGGTTTTTAAGATCCTCTAGAATATCTTCTATAGCTTCTTTATTTATTACTCTCCTTATATTTAACCCTGAAATCTTTTCTATTGGTGTTGATATAACCATTGAATCATTAATGAATTGAAAGTCTATGTATTCTCTTGCATCTCCATTGAAAATAATAGTTCTTTTTTCTTTTATCCAACCAGCTCCATGAGAAGGATAGAAAATTTTACTATTCAATGAGAGATCCATAGGCAAGTTCATTAATATTATATTTCATTATATCATAAAAAGATTATCATTTGGTATAATCTTGTATTATGAAAAAGAAGACAGTAAAGCAGAGAAAAGTTAGAAAAATGAAGAAATTCAGATCTCAGATAATTGCACATTGGTTATCAAATACTTATGCACCTTGTAAGGTGGCAGATATAGGTGGAGGGAAGGGATTACTCTCATATCTATTAAATATGTCCGAATTTAACAGTACTGTAATAGACCCTTTATTCCAGACATTACCTGTTAAATATACAGATCTAAACAAAAAGAAAATAATTATACCCTCTGATCATAGTGTAAATAGAATAACTAAAGAATTTTCAATTGATGATGCAAAAGATTTCGATTTACTCATTGGTTTGCATGCTCATGGTTGTAATATGTGGATAATAGATGCTGCAGTCAAATATAATATCGATTTCTTAATATTACCATGCTGTGTAATAGATGAGCCAATTGTTAAACAACCAGATATTAATTGGAGAGAGTCATTGAAAGAATATGCAAAGGAAAGGGGTTTAGAAGTAAAAGAGATACAATTTAATTTCATGGGTAAAAATATTGGATTATATACAGATAGAAATTTAAAAAGAATTGGAGAATTATCAGAAAATGATTTTAAAAACTTCATTATTTCACCTATTAGATATGAGTCATGTTTAGTAGGTGATGGTGAATAATGTTATAGGTGTTTGACATATATACTCGATATGTATACCATATATACTATGGCATTCAGCAATACATATCAAATATATAATAATAAGGCTTTGAGCTTAGATTCACTATGTATACATAATGAACCTTCAACCTTTATATTAAAAGTTGAAAACTCTGATAGTAATCCGAAGTTTTTGCATGAAGGTGATCTATTAATTGTTGATAGATCAATTACTCCCAAAAATAATTCATTGGTAGTTGTTGATATTGATGGGCAAAGTATGCTATCTCGGATATTAATTAACCGGGGTAAGATATATATAACAAGTTCAGATCCTAGAAAATCACCTCTTCTATTTAATGAGAGTGAAGATAGTACAAATCAGATATGGGGTGTTGTTACTTATGTATTAAGAAAAACATATTAATATGAGTATAGCACTAGTAGATTGTAATAATTTTTTTGTATCTTGTGAAAGAATTTTCAACCCAAGTTTGAGATCTAAACCTGTTCTTGTTGTTTCTGGAAATGGTGGTTGTGTTGTAGCAAGATCAAAAGAGGTTAAAGAATTGGGTATTAAGGTTGGAGAGCCATTATTTAAAATTAAAGATATTGTTAAATTACATAATATAGAAGTGTATAATGCAAATTTCGAACTATATACTGATATATCAAGAAGAGTTATGTCTATACTCTATGAATATAGTTACGATGTAGAAATTACATCTATTGATGAAGGATATTTAGATTTTAATCAGTTTCAAATAGATACTCATACACTTAGAGCACATAATATCAAAAATACTATACTCAAATGGGTTGGTATACCTGTATCTGTTGGTATTGGTGATAATAGAACGCAGGCAAAAGTAGCAACACATATTGCTAAAAAAGAATCTCAATTTAATGGTGTTTGTAATTTAAATGAATTGGAATATTCTCAAATAGAAGAATATTTTAAGAGATTTGAGGTTGGAGATATTTGGGGAATAGGGAGGCAATCTGCTATGAAATTAAATCTATTGGGTGTTAGAACAATGTATGATTTTATTTCTTTAGATGAAAAATGGGTATTTAAGAATTTTGATAAGCCATTATATATAACATATAAAGAAATGAAAGGTGAGAAAGTAGATAATATGCTCTCTCATTATGTAAATGATAGAAAATCTGTATCTATGAGTAGATCTTTTAATAATAATATAAACAATTATCTTCTCAAAAAGTAGCAAGTAATCAGTGT
>CAZJKB010000021.1:0-9913 GCA_964546485.1 uncultured Candidatus Saccharibacteria bacterium
AAGGAAATAAACGAGTGATTCACTCTCACATGAAAAACTAATCATATCTATAATTATTAATTTAATAATTATGTATCTGATCATGTCAAATAGTAATATTAGTGATATAGTTATATTTAGTAATTTTAAATTTGAATACTCTATTTGGTTAACAATTCCAATAGCAATAATAGGGCAATTCGCTGTTTATGCAGGTGAATTAACCGATGGATTAGATGGCCATTTAATGGGGATATATCAAATTGTATTAACAACATTAGGATTTATATTATTAATCCAAGGTAATTATACATTCCTACCATTAATTGCAATCTCACTAGGAGTAGTATCAACAGATCTGTATTTCAATATACCTCCAGCAAGATTTTGGAATGGTGGTCCAGGTGCAATGCCAATAGCATTTCTACTATTTATAGTCTCTCTATTAACTAACAACTTAATTCCATACTTTATAATGACATCAGTAATGTGGATTACTATGCTATCTAGTATGATTCAGATACTTAGTTTCAAACTGTTTAATAGAAGAGTCTTTAAAATCGCTCCTATCCATCATCATCTACAAGCAATAGGGTGGCCAAAAGAAAAGATTACAATGAGATTTTGGTTATTCACATTTATACTATCAGTAATATCAATACTTGTAAGTACATTGATTTAATTACACATTTTTTCTGTACACTGAGTAACACCATCAACACAAGTACAGATATTACACTTATCAAGGGCATAATACTTATCACCAGAATTATATAATTTTGAATTATATACACATACATTAGCTGCAGTATAGTATCCTGACTGATCAGTAAAAAGAAGTTCAACACCTTTTTCAATATCTATATCTAATCCCTTAATTTCAAAAACTGCTTTTACAACACAGGGAGTATTGAAAATGCTTTCTACAGTATTTACATTATTTTGCAATACTAATTGATTATTCTCGTATTTATATAACCCATACTGAGGTGCAATATTTAAATTTTTTTTACACATCTGAACAGAATTAATAACAATCTTTGTTGCCTTATCACTATTCTCTATAGATTCAAATTTTGTCTTAAGTGGAAGATTATCAATCTCTTTTGATACAATATTTGTTAAATATTCTGCTTCAAATGTGAGATTCTTCTGTGTAAATCCATCTTTTGAATCGTCTATTTTAGAATCACCATTGTTACTTTTATTTATGCATAAAATCTTTCCTGCATTACAATTACACACTTTATCATTATCTTCTACAGATTGGTTATTTAAAACTAATCTTGAATTATATATACAATAGTAGTTAGCAAGGATATCTCTAACAGAAAAAAGAATTACAAAAACACCCAACAGGAAGAAAACAATGGAAAGTATTAGAAGAAACATACTATTTTTTTTCTTTTTCATATCCTTAGTTTATCACTCAACAATATATGCTACAATACACAGTATGTTTGATACACATTCGCATTTAACAATAGAGCCTATATATTCAAATATAGATAGTGTTATTCCCAACTTTGTAAATAATAATGGTAAGGGGATATTAAATGTTGGATATGATCTTCCATCATCACAATTAGTACTTGATATACATAATAAATACAAGGATAGGTATGGGAATTTAATTTCAAATGCAATTGGTATACACCCTGAACACTACTTTGAAATACATCAACAAGGAAAAGATGTATATTTAGAATTCAGAAAAATAAATAATAAACTTAAGGAGATATATAGAGATTTCAACAGTATAATACATGCTGTGGGTGAAACAGGCCTTGATTATTATCATTTGGAGAATCAAAGTTTAGCAAATATAGATAAAGAGGTATTGATTGAAATCCAAAAGAACTCATTCAAAGAACACCTTTCAATTGCATTACAATATAACCTTCCACTTACAATACATTGCAGGGATATCGAAGGGAGTGATAGAGCAATAGAAGATATACTTACTATTATTTCACAAATAGGAAAAGGAAGATTAACTGGAAGTTTTCATAGTTATACAGGAAGTATATATCATTTAAATGATATATTAAACCTTGGCTTTTATATTGGTTTTAATGGAATAATTACATTTACAAATGCAGATAATGTTAGGGAGATACTTCTTCAAACACCAATAGAAAGAGTCTTACTAGAAACTGATGCACCATATCTAATACCAAAAGAAGCTAGAAAAGAGAAATTTCCAGAATTTGATTATGGAATACCTACAAATATACAACATGTAGCAAATAAAATAGCACAAGTAAAAAATCTTTCAATTGAGAGTGTTTATGAAAAAACATCTCTAAATGCAAAAAATCTATTCTTTATCAATTAGTATTACAAACTCTCCTTTTTCTAAAATTGGAAAATCATTTATAAAATGAGAACACTTATCATAGATTACTTTCTCATGTATCTTTGTAATATCATTTACAACTGCAACATATCTATCCCCTAAAGATTCAAATATCATCTTCATTAAATCTCTAACCCTATTAGGAGATTCAAATATTACTAATGATAAATCCAATTTACCATACTCTAATAAAATATCCTTTATCTTTTTGTCTGATTTTGGTAAAAAGCCAAGAAAAACGAATTTATCTGTAGCCACCCCCGATATTGATAAGGCAGAAATAACTGAACTAGGGCCAGGAATACTTAATACTTCATAACCCTTAAGATTCAATTCTTTAACCAATCTGTAACCAGGATCTGATATACATGGAGTTCCTGCATCAGAAATAAGTGCTAGATCTAAACCCATATCAAGTTTTTCTACAATTTTATCTATCATTCTTTCATGATTCTGATCCCTATATGATATCAATTGTGTATTAATACTATACTTCTTTAAAAGATTAATAGAATGTCTGGTATCTTCAGCAAGAATAAATGCAACATGCTTTAAAATCTCTATAGCCCTAAATGTTATATCATCTAGATTACCAATAGGAGTACCCACAACAAATAGTTTTCCTTTATTTATACTCATAATATATTATACAATTTTATATCCAATATTGTAATAAAGTAATATAATAAGGTATGGAAAGGGGAATTATAGTATCGATACTATTAATAATAATATTTGTTTTCTTAGGACTGATCACATCGTCTATATCATTTATAATACTTGCACCAATAATATTCACGCCAACAAATATCATCACAGATATATTAAAAATTATGAATATAAAAGAGGGTGATAGAATATTAGACTTAGGTTCTGGAGATGGAAGAGTATTATTTGAAATACAAAAAGAAAATAATATAAATAAACTAGACATTAAACTTTTTGGTTATGAGATATCACCAATACTTGTATTATATTCTAAAATTAAACAAGCAATTCTTTTCAAAAGAGGTATTACATTTGATGTATTGAATATATTTGAATTAGATTTTTCAGAGTATAATAAGATATATTGCTATCTTGATGCAAAAAGCATCAAGATTATAGAGAATAAAATAAATAAAACAATGGAAAACAATGTATATATGGAATTATACAGTTATAGATTTCCATTAACTAATAGAAAGGCAGATAAAGAGTATAAACTTAATAATGGAGAAATGTTATACTACTATAATATATTAACTAAATAACATATGGAAATAAGAAAAGATAAAACAATAATAGATAGAATATTAAATAAAGCAGTTGAAGAGATACTTCCAAGTAAAGAATACTTAGAAGCATTACTTAATTCTGGAAAGAAATTAAGAATATACCAGGGTTTTGATCCTACAGCACCAACACTTCATATTGGTCATACAGTAATGATGAGAAAACTAGAAGATTTTAGAAAACTAGGACATGAGGTAATATTCTTAATAGGTAATTTTACAGCCATGATTGGGGATCCAACAGATAAAAAGGCTACTAGACAACCACTAACACAAGAGCAAGTTTCTGAAAATTTCAAACTATATAAAGAGCAGGCATCTTCATTAGTAGACTTTAATGACAAGGAAAATCCAGTTCTCGTAAAATATAATAATGATTGGTTAGGGAAATTAACATTCCATGAAATCATTGATCTATCAAGCGAATTTACTGTACAACAAATGATAAAGCGAAGCATGTTCCAAAAGCGATTAGAAGAAGATAAGCCAATTGGATTACATGAATTTATGTACCCATTAATGCAAGGTTTTGATAGTGTAGCAATGGATGTAGATGTTGAGCTTGGTGGTAACGACCAACTATTTAATATGCTTGCAGGTAGAACTTTGATGAAAAGTTTAAAGAATAAAGAGAAAGTTGTAATTGCAGGCAAACTATTAACTACTCCTGATGGAAAGAAGATGGGTAAAAGTGAAGGCAACATGATTATGTTATCCGATACTCCAGAAAACATCTATGGCAAAGTAATGGCATTTCCAGATGAGCATATAGTTCCAGGTTTTGAGCTATTAACTAGTGCTCAATTAGAGGAAGTTCAAGAAATAGCAAATGAGATTAAATCAGGAAAAAATCCAATGCAATATAAAAAGCAATTAGCACTTAGATTAACAAGTGAATTAAAGGGGGAAGATAATGGGATAAAAGCACAACAATACTTTGAATCTATATTCCAAAAAAGAGATTATGATACTGAAATAGTAGAGATAAAAAATACAAACAAAGACATATTATCATTCTTAGTTGAAAATAGTATCACCAAGAGCAAAGGAGAGGGTAGAAGACTTCTTGAACAAGGTGCTATTAAAATTGATGATAAAAAGATAACGACATCAGAAGAAGTAGTAATCAATGGAATATTAAAAGTTGGCAAAAAAGTATATAAGATTGTATAATCAGAGATGGATACACAAAGAACATATATTGTAGATATTCTCCTATTTTAATTGGGGTGTTTTTGTTAAATATACAAAACCCCTAGAAATAGGGGTTTTTCTATTATTATGAAAAGTAAAAGAATAAACGATAAAAATATATTGATTGAGAAATTAGTTGAAATGTCTCCATCAGTATTTAAAGATAAGATAACAAATGCTATTGAATTTAGTTCCTATATACATGAAAATCATAAACGATTCTCAGGAGAAGATTACATAATACACAACCTAAATGTTGCCCTAAACTGTGCTAGACTAAAACTAGATACAGCATCAATTATTACAGCAATACTCCATCAATCAATATCTGAAAGACTATTCACTAAAGATGAAATAAATGTAATTCAAAATGAAATAAAGGCAGAATTTACAGAAGAGATATCTCAATTAATAAAAGATGTAGAAGTAATAAATAATGCAACGAAGGAAAATAAAGAAGTGAATGTAAATACATTAAAAAGATATTTATTAAGTACAACAAAAGATATTAGACCTTTAATTATTAAAACAATGGATGTATTAGATGATTTAAGAACTGCTCAATATATTCCAAGCCATAAGATTAAGCAGTTTAGTAAAAAGGTGTTAGATGTATACGGTCCAATATCAGAATACCTTAACCTATCAGAAATCAAAAAGGAGATAGAAGAAGAAGCCTTTAGATATTTAGATGAAGATATGTATAAGTTAGTATCTCAGAGATTAGAAATTGAAAAAATAAATGAGAGATTAAAAGATAAATACATAAAATACTTGGAATTAATAACAGATATAATAGGGTATAAGCCTAAAATAATAGGTAGGGTAAAAGGAAAATACAGTATATTTCTAAAACTACATAAATACTTTAAGGAAGGCAAGGGAGATAAGATAGATCGAATTAAAGATATATTAGCATTTAGTATAATAACTCAGAATATTCAAGATTGTTATACAATAACAAATGCTATCAAAACATTAACCAAAGAAGACATTGAAATGTTTGATGACTATATTACATTTCCTAAACCCAATGGATACAGTGCAATACAAATGACAGTTCAAATTCCTGAGATATCAAATGTATATATAGAAATTCAAGTACTTACATATGAAATGTATCAATATAATACATATGGTCCTGCTTCTCATATTGCATATAAAGCGAGTAAAAGTAGATTTGCAAAAAACTCTGAATCTATGGATTGGGTAGAAGAGATACATGAAAAAATCAAAAAACATATCCAAGAAAGAGAAGATAGATTATCTATACCTATAAATGGTAACATCTTTACACAAAGAGTCTTTGCATTTACACCTAAAGGTTTAATCATAGAACTTGAACAAGGTAGTACTGCACTTGATTTTGCATATCGAATTCATACAAGTATTGGTGATCATGCAATATCATCTATAATAAATAAGAAGCCAGGTAAGCTATCACAAATTTTAAATACAGGCGATGTTGTAGAAATTATCATTGATCATAATCGGAAAAAACATACTCCAGACACATTGAACTGGATAAAGAGTGAGTTTGCTAAAAAGAGAATAAAAAAGAATTTATTAAAATATAGATAAATAACAATAATATATGTAAAATAGAGAGTATGAAGATTAAAACAAAAGAGATTTTAAAAAATATATTAAGTGTAATATTAGCAATAATACTATTGGCAGGATTAATAGTACCGATATTACCATTAATATTCAATTAAAATGTATACAAAAAGCAGTAAAATAACTGAAATCCCATTAATTGGTGAAAATAAAGCTACACTACTTCAAAGACTTAACATATATACAGTTAAAGATCTTCTTTTTCATATTCCATCAAAATATAGAGATACAAAGGAAATAAAAAGTATTGCACAGTTTAAACTCGATATGTTTGGAACAATCATAGGTCAAGTAGAAGACATTAAGAATGTATATACAAGAAGTAGAAAAGTAATATCAAGAATTAAATTTAGTGATGAAACAGGTAGTATATATGGTTCTTGGTTTAATCAATCATATATTACAAAAAACTTCACATTAGGAGAAAGATATATACTAAGTGGAAAGATATCTCCAAACTCAAAGATTAAAGATATAATTAATCCAGAATATGAACATATAATCGAAGAGATAGAGACAAAACATTTAGGAAAAATAACACCATACTACCCAGAAACTGAAGGCTTAAGTTCTAAATGGATAAGATCTAGAATACAAACAGTACTTCCATATATTGAAGAATTAGTAACTGAGCCATTAAGCCAAGAGATACTAAAACAAGAAAAACTATTATCGCTCCCACTAGCAATATCACAAATTCACAATCCTCAAAATGAAGAAGAAATTATTCAATCCAGAAGTAGATTAGAATTTGATGAAATGCTTAATATTGCGATAAACATAGAGAGAAATAGAAAAGAATATCAAAATAAATATAGTCATAAGTTAGAAATACATATAGATCAAGTAGAAAATATAATCAATAGATTGCCATATAAATTAACTCTTGACCAAGAGAAAGCAATTGAAGAGATACTTAGTGATATGAATACTAACATACCAATGCATAGACTATTAAATGGAGATGTAGGCAGTGGAAAAACAATAGTTGCAGCAATGGCTATGTATAATTCATATTTAAATAATAAAATTGCAGTATTACTTGCACCAACAACAATACTTGCACAACAACACTATGAATCATTTAAGGAGATTTTTAAGGATTTAGATATAAATATAAAATTAATAACATCAAAGAGTAAAGAAAAAGAGATTAATGAAGTAGGTATATATATTGGAACACAAGCAGTATTATACAATAAAGTTAAGAAGGAAGAGATAGGAATATTAGTAATTGATGAACAACATAGATTTGGAGTAAAGCAAAGAAATCAATTAAAAGAAAACACCGAATATACACCACACTATCTAACAATGTCTGCAACACCAATACCTAGAACATTAACAAATATACTATTTGGTGATATGTCAGTATCATTTTTAAGAGAGATGCCTAAAAATAGAATCCCAATTAAAACATACTATGTACCTGAAAATAAGATAGATGATGGATATAAATGGATAAAAGATAGAATTATAAAATCAAATAATATTGAACAGGCATTTATCATATTTCCACTAATAGAACAGTCTGAAAAATCAGATTTAAAAGCTGCAACACAACAATATGAAATATTATCACAATCTATATTCAAAGGAATTAAATGTAAGTTAATTCATGGGAAATTAAAGGAAGATGAGAAAAAGGAGATACTAATTGATTTTAAAGCAAATAAGTTTAATATACTTTTTGCAACATCTGTAATAGAGGTTGGAATAGATATTCCTAATGCAACAATAATAGTCATAGAAAATGCAGAAAGATTTGGACTTGCTCAATTACATCAATTTAGAGGAAGAGTAGGAAGATCAAATAAAGAATCTTTTTGTTTTGTAATAAACAAAGAGAATGATAATAACTCTACAGAAAGACTCAAATATTTCAGCAATCATCTATCTGGATTTGATGTATCTGAATATGATCTCGAAAGAAGAGGACCCGGAGAGGTATTTGGAAATAAACAATCAGGTATTCCCAATCTTAAAGTAGCATCTATTAATAATATAAAACTTCTATTAAAATGTAGGGATATTGCCAAGAATTTAATAAATGAATATCCAAATGAAATAAATAATATTATTGAAAATCTATATAAATGAAAAAGCTATATGTAATTATTGATAATATAAGATCTGCATACAATGTAGGGAGTATCTTTAGAACAAGTGATGGAGCTGGAGTCTGTGAAATACATATATGTGGGATATCACCGACACCAGAGATGAATAAAGTTGCTAAAACCGCACTAGGTTCTACAGACTCAGTTAAATGGCAATATCATATATCCACTTTAAAAGCTATAGAATTTTTCAAAGAAAAAAACATTCCAATATATTCTATAGAACTAACATCACAAGCCAAGGATTATAGAGATGTCGAATATCCTGATGAACTTGCAATCATTCTAGGACATGAAACAGAGGGTATTAAACAAGATATACTAGATCTATCTGATAAACATATTAAAGTACCAATGAGAGGAAAAAAAGAATCTCTAAATGTTGCAACTGTAGCAGGTATTATTATATATAAAATACTTGAGTAAATAAGTATATAAGCTTTGACATAAAGTATTATATTTCTTAATATAGTAGTTGTGGAAAAGTTTATTCATATAATTAAAAGTCGAACATTTCAAATATCCTTTTTTATCTTTTTCATACTTTTTCCAATTCTCATATATTTCACAGTAACCTATGGATATAGGGCTCCTAATTTCTTTATACAAGATGCAAATGCAGCATATAAATATGGGGCAGAAAACATATTATTTAAAACAGAACTCTTAAGAAAAGATCTTAAACAACCATCTATAAAATTCACAAATAAAAAATATAAAGGAGAAGTAACATTAACACTCAGGGATATTAAAGAATACAGTGATCAATTCGGTAAAAAGAAAAAAGTATTAGATTTTTTTGATAACAGAGATATAGGAAATGTAAAATATAAATCAACACCAAATGGAATAAAAGAAGAAATCATTCTATATCAGTTACCACATGAAAATAAACTACAATATACTCTAGAACTAAATAATGCATATCCAGAAAAAATATCTGATAGATTATATAGACCAATATTTCATGATTCAGAAGGTAACTATCTATTCCATTTTCAAGAACCTTTTGCATTTGATAGTAATGGAGTATATACATATGATTTAGATTATGTAATAAGACAAGAGAAAGATAATACATACACATTAATACTTTCATTACCTCAAGATTGGATGAAGGCAAATGATAGAGGATTCCCAATAACAATAGATCCAACTATTTTAATTGATGAATCATCTGAATTTGCAACAGGTAGATTTATTAATTCAAAAGATACAGGTAGTGGAACATCTCCAAAAATAGAGACATGGTATCAAGAATTAACTGCAGATGAATATACTGTAGGACTATGGCATTTAAATGAAACAACAGGAACATTAGTAAATGATAGTTCAAAGTATAATAATGATGGAACAGCAACTAGTAC
>CAZJKB010000022.1:0-9553 GCA_964546485.1 uncultured Candidatus Saccharibacteria bacterium
CAGTGTTTATTGTATTTGTATTATTATCTTCCTTCTTATCTTTCATTACATAGGAATAGATGAGAATTGAACTTAGTACTATGACGATTATTGATAGTACTAATATGATGATATGAGATTTTTTCATATATACTTAATTATATAGAAGTTAATATAAAATATAATTGATATATTATATTTTTAGTCACAAAACTATTTATTACTCCATCCTGCATCAAATAGTACTTTTTCCATTGCAGTTTCATATTCATATATCTCATTATTATTAAACCATAATGAGATTTCTCTCTTTGCATTCTCTACAGAATCAGAAGCATGAATTAATGTTCTAGTTGTTCGTCCTTGCATATTAGCTAAGAAGAATGAATCAGGAGAGTAGTCTGCTCTAATAGTTCCGATATCTGCATTTGCAGGATTAGAAGAACCTAACATTTTTCTAACAGCTTCTACTATATTAGGTGCTTGTAATACCATTGCTAGTACAGGTCCACATGCTAAGTATTGTATATTCCAATCTCTAACTTGATTACCTATCTTCATAGGATCTGTTTCTTTTACTTCCTCTCCTCTTGCAAGTGCACTTGCAATTCCTTTTTCACCTACTTCTTTAAGATATGCAGGATCATCGGTATAGTGTTTACCAACTAGTTCTTTAGAAGGATGGATTAACTTCATACCTACTATCTTAAAGCCTTTTCTTTCAAATCTAGTAATTAGTTCACCAATTATCTGTCTTTGTAATACATCTGGTTTAAATATAACTAATGTTCTTTCTTGTAATATCTCTTGCATAGAGGAAAATATTTAATTTATTTATTCATTGTATTAAATATCCCTCTAATATTCAAATATTTACTTATTTTATAAAAAGGCCTATAATATTGTATGGGAGAGAATGTATCTCGAAGAGATTTTTTAAAGCTTGCAGGTATTACTGGTGCTGCTGCTGCAGTACTTAGTGGTTGTAATCCTAATGAAGGTGCTTCATATTTTGAAAAACTAGCTCAGCAATGTAGTGATCCGGGTATGAGGTTATATTATGGTGATTTAAGTGCGACATATAATTGTTTAGGTTTTGGTGTTTGTGATTCTCTATTAGCTAAATGTCAGGGTTTTGGAGAATTCTGTTCTCAGTGTATTGGTAATGAAGATAGTTTAGCTCAATCAAGTTCTAAAAAGCCAACAGCATTACTTCCTGTACAAGTACAAAATAGTACTGATACAACAGAAATAATTAATCATGCGATGAGTAGGGTACATCATGCAGTACCAGCTCTTGGTATTTTAAACTTAAGGTTAGCAAGTGGACTTCCTATAGCTGCTGTTAATGAAGCACCCCAACCCAATAATACAGAATCTAGGCTTGAGTTTCTTGCTAGGTTGATTAATGATTCTCTATGGGTGTCTGCAAAGGAATTAAAATGTTTTGGTATGGAAACTAAAGATATTATTGAATCTCATGGTCTGCATCAAATTGCTGCATTACAAAGGATATATTTAAGGAGAGTTGGGTATGTTGTTAATGATGTATTTGAAAATGGACATAATTCTGAACTTTTAAAACAAAATTGGAGTACATTACTTTATTCAGATCAGGAAAACTCTAGAGAAACATTATTAAAGAAGACACATGAAGTTTTAGATGCTTTGGGTAAGGCTGGTACAAGACTCATTAAACTTGAGAATGGAAGTCATCTTGTTGCTCCTAGCAGTACAATTTTACAAGAGTTAGAAATGGGTCGTTATATTCAGAGAGATAATAATTCTGGAGAGTTAAAGTATTATATTCCAGAAGATAAATTAGAATCATTACTTAACTACTTAATTGTTAGGTATACAGGAATTACTAAATCTTTATTACCAGTATCTGTTGATGATATTGCCTTTGTTAGTGCTGGACAAGAACTATTTGCAGAAATGTTAGATAAACTATCTCAAACATTATGTCTTAAATTAGGAGGAGATTTAACTCAATTATCTACGGCAAAAATGGTTTTACAACAGGATATTGAAAAGATAATTATGTCATCTGTGCCAAACATGTTTTATGATCCAAATGAAAAAGATGGAGGATTTCGTAAAGCAATGCAGGTGTATTTAGATGGGGCTATTATTAGAGGTCTTACAGCTTATGATATTGAATCAGGTTGTGTAGCAGATGATGATGTTAGATCTAAATCTATATATAATATGCTTTCAATATTAGATACTGTAAAGCAGTTATCATATAAAACTGTGCAGACACCCGAAGGTAAGATATTAAATATATTCTATGATCCTGCATGTACAGATCCTCAAACTGTATTTATTGTCACACCAACTGGTAGTTCATATATAGTTTTAAATACTAATGCATATCATCAGGAACAAATTACGAATATTATTAAAGATAAAGGAGAGGATGCACTTTTTGGATATTTAAATTTGTCAGGATTAGCATCTTATCGTGCATACAATTCTCAAATATTTATTAATGATGCTGCAAATAGTGAAATCGATTTTAAAAAAATGGTGTGTAATTCTAGAGGGGAAATAATAAATGGACTCTATGCTGTTGCATTTGGAAATACATTCCTTGGTTGCCATACTCATAATGTTCCACCAGATGATTTTAGAATAATGTTTGCAAATAAGGCGGATATTGTACAACAAGTCCAACAAGAAGATCCAAAAGCCAGATTCATTGGTTGTTTTCCAAAGAATAGTAATAGTTTCTCAATGATAAGTGATAGATCTTCAGATATTTTTGGTGATATAGAAATGATTGAAGAGAGTGCCGAAGATACAAAATTATTTACTGTAAGGACATCTAAAGGTGATTTCTTACTCTCTGCTAATCATATAACTACAAATACTGATCAATTTATTGATTTAGAAGAAATTAAAAGTCTATTTGAAAAAGGACAAATATCATATTCTTATGAAAATAATATGATATTTATAACCTTAAGAGATGGTCTAAGTGCTATTAAGCTATCTGTAGAGTACTTCCAGCCAAGATAATTCATTAATTATTTATTAATTATTCATAAAGTTGTATAATACTGCATACAATTTAAAATAATTATAGGTTCAATATAATGCAGAGGTTTATAAATAAACTGCTTAGAAATTATAGAAAAGGTTTTTCTATAATTCTCACTTTCTCCCTTTTACTTCCAAACTTTTTAGCTCCAATAGGTGTATTACCTGTCTTTGCAGCTAGTACTGAATGTGTAGGTAGTGGTGTTGGATGTCACAGCTCACTTCAAGATGCTATTAATGCTGTAGATGCTGGAGGTACTATTAATATTGAAGCTGGTACATTTAACCCAACTTCAACAGTTAATGTAAATAAATCAGTAACAATTCAAGGAGCAGGTAGAGACTTAACAACTATTAATGCTTCTGGATATGCAGGTTATGGTATGAGTGTAACTGCAAATAATGTTGTACTAAGAGATTTTACATTTACAGGATCAACACATTATGGATTAAAGATTAGTGGAAATAGTAATGTTAGCTTATTGAACCTAAGAGTAACTAATTCTGCAAGAACAAATATAGACTTTAATGGTACAGATAATGTTGTTGTTAATAATGTTATCAGTACAGGTGCTGTAAGTGGAAATGCATTATCTATTACAGATGGAGAGAACTTTACAATTTCAAACTTTACCTCTTCAGGTAATGCTTGGGGTGGAATCGCATTATATACTAGTACATACTATCCTCCAGCAGGAGTAAATAATGTTACATTAGGTACTGGTATTTCAATAAGTGATAGTCCAAGAATGTATAGTGAGGTAAGAAATATTGGTGAACCTATTACAAATATTAATTATTCAAATTCTCTATTTAGATATGTTGTTACAAATCCTGCATTACCAAAATATAAATGGTATGCATATGCTTCTGATTATGCTGCAATAACAAGTGTTGCTGGTAATGTAGTTTATGATAATGTACTTGGATATATAGTTTTCCCTGCACCTGCTGCACCTACAACATTAGGTATAAATGTTCAATCATTATCCACACTACCTTCTGATACACCTGTTGCAGTATCTTGTGGTGCTTATACAAATGATAATACACCTGCTCATGTTTGGACTGCATCTGCTGGTACAAATATTAAATATCAAAGACAAGCTCAACCTCCTGCAGGTGGTTGGTGGACTGATCCTGTTATATATTCATCAACAAATACAAATTGGTTATGGTTTATGACTGCAGGTCAAGGTAATGGTCTAGATGGTGCATGGAAATTAAGAGTTAGAGCATTTGAAGATAATAATTCAAATGGAGTATTAGACAGCACAGATTCAGTATCCGCTTGGTCAAATGAGTGTGTTGTTAATTATGATGATACAAAACCAACAGTACCAACAATATTACAACCAACAGAATCTTCAGCATTTAATGCAACACCAATTTTAAATGATTGGTCCGATTCAACTGATATTAATGGTATTGCTAAATATATTATTGAATATCAGTATGATGATGGTCATACATTTGCTGGTGGTCCATACAGAGAATCATTAGTAAGTCAAAGAAATCATACACCTGCTATGTCTGAAGAAGGTGGAGTTAAGTTTAGAGTTAGTGCTGTTGATAATGTAGGCAATCAAGGAGATTGGAGTGATTGGAGGCATTATTTCTATGATATTACTCAAGCATCAAGTTCATTTATTACACCAATGAATGATAGTAAGTATAATGAACCAATTGAAATTAGTGGTTTAACTACTGATAATGTAGGTGTTGATAAGGTATCTATATACTATAAAAATACTACAGATGCTGATGATCCAGCAAATTGGGTAAAGATAACTGATCTATTTAATACTGCAAAAGATACTCCATATAATTGGAGTTATGTTTGGACTCCATCTAACGATGGAAGTTATGATTTGAAAGTTCATGGGTTTGATACTGCAGGTAATGTTGAAAATACTGGATATGCATATAATGTTCTATATGATACAACTGATCCAGTAGTAGATATAACATCTCATGTAAATGGTAATGTACTTAAGGGTAATGTAAATATTGCAGGTACAGTGAATGATACAAATCTATGGAGATACTACTTTGTAATTCAAAATGCTTCAAATACAACAGTTGCAGGTCCTGGAACAGTATATAATGCTGGTCCATTAGTAAATGTATCACTTAATTGGGATACTACATTAGTACCTGATGGAACATATAGAATTAGGTTAGAAGCAAGAGATATTGCAAATAATAAAGGAACTTCTTCAGTTGAAGTAGTAACTGTAGTTGTTGATAACTCTGCACCAACTACACCTAAATTAGTAAACACTCCATTTGTAACTCATAATGGTGATTTAACATATTCAGGAGGAAATGTCCGAAATGAAGTTAAGTTTAGTGAGAGTTCAGATCTATCTGGAGTAAGTAGATATGAATATCAATTCGTAAGATTAGATCTAAATGGAAATAAATTACAACAAGGATTAGCTAATATGAATACTTACCTTGGTGGTATTAGTTGTGTATCTGGTGTATGTACATGGAGACCAGATTATCAAAATAATAATCAATGGGTATTCAGAATTAGAGCTATTGATGTTGTTGGTAATGTGAGTGCATGGTCAAATTGGAATGATGCTACAGATACTCAATTCTACTCATTTACTACAACATATAATCAATATCTTTCAAATTCTGGAATATTTGCAAGATCAGATTATGATTCAACAGTAGGTAATGGTGGTTATGCAGTAAGAGAGAGTGTTAAACCTGTTTCTAACATCGTTTCACCAAGTGGGGTATTTAGCACAAATAATCCAAATATAAATATTACATATAGTGCTAGTGATACAGGCAGTGCAGTTAAGAATGTAAAACTATACAGTCAAGCAGGTGATTTACTCGCTACAAGTTCTAATGGTGAATTTAATATAACTCTACCTAGTGTTGATGGTTCATACTGTATGTATACTAGGGCAGAAGATATATCAGATGATAAGTTATTAGATGCTGGTAATGGTAATATTGAGGACATTGATAATAACTGTGAATTAGAGGTAAGACTTGATGTTACTGCACCTACAGTTGGTAATATCTCATTTATAATGGATTATAGTCCATATCTATTTGGTAATGGTTTTATGGTTACAGCTCCTGTAAGTGATTCATTCTCAGGAGTAGATAATACAACTTGTGAATTTACATTTGATGGAGGTAGTACATGGGAAGCAGGTTCATATGCTGCAGGTAACTGTGTTGCAATGAAAACTACACCAAATAATGTAATATTAACTGTAAATGCAAGAGTTTCAGATAATGTTGGAAATACAAATTCAGGAACACCAAAGGTAAGAACATCTGATAGTGAGAATCCTGTAACAGTGGTAAATATTGATAATACATACTATGGTCCAAATCTATATCCTGTTAATACAATTAAAGGTCTTGCTACAGATTCTGTAAGCAATATTGAGGCTTTGAGTATAATGATTAGAAGAAGTAGTGATAATAGGTATTGGAATGGAAGTACTTTTGGATGTATGTTATGTGTTCTTCCACAGATGAGAACTGTTTCAAGATCAATGTTACCAAATTGGGTATATAATGGTCTTCCTTCAACAGCATTAAGTAATGGTGTTACATATCTTGTTACACCTATAGCTAGAGATTCTGTAATGCATATTGCAACAGGAAGTAGTGATGCATTTGTTTGGGATAGTGTTGCACCTGTAAATCCAGTAGATGTTTCTACATCTCACGAATCTCCAACTAACACAAATATTATTTATGCATCATGGCCAGAAATTGAAGTTTTAGGAGGTGCTTATGATAATCTAAGTGGTGTTAAGGGATATTCATATGTTTGGAGTCAGAATGCAACAGATGTTGTTGATGATGTCATGGATATTGATAATACAATAACTAATATAAATAGTGGTGTAGTTGCTGATGGAAATTGGTATCTACATATTAGAACAGTTGATAATGTTAATAACTGGAGTTCTGTATCAAGTTTTGGACCATATATGGTAGATACAGTTGCTCCTGTAACAACAGTAAGTGGAATAGATGCTGACTGGCACAATACACCTGTTACAGTAACATTTACATGTACTGATACAGATGGTAGTGGATGTTTTAAAACATTCTATAGTATAAATGGAGGAACTTTTGTTGAAGGAAATAGTGTTGAGATTTCTACAGAAGGATATAATCAAGTTGACTTCTATTCTGTTGATAATGCAGGAAACTCTGAAGTAACAGTAGTATATCCACAAACAGTAAATATAGATGTTACAAGTCCTGTAAATCCTTCAGAGTTTGTATCTGATCCTGATATAAATATAAGTACACAAGACAATACTGTTTGGATAACATGGATATCTGGTATGGTACCAGCAGGTACAGTATCTCCAATGATTACATCAGGTGCATATGATAATCTTTCTGGAGTAAAGCAATTCCAGTATAAGTTTAGTATGATTGAATTAGATTCAGTTAATGAGTTTGATCCAACAACAACTGCATATGATGTTACAAGTGAACCATTAACAGATGGTGTATGGTACTTCCATATGAGAACAGAGGATAATGCAAATAATTTCTCAGATACAACATCATATGGTCCATTTATTATTGATAACACAAAACCAGTAATAACTAGGAACGGTACAGATGTGACAATTACACAGGGTCAAACATATACAGATGCTGGTGCTACTGCATTTGATACACAAGATGGAAATATTACAGCAAGTATTGTTACAGTAAATCCTGTAAATACAAATGTATTAGGAGTATATACAGTTACATATAATGTAACAGATAGTGCAGGAAATATTGCAGATCAAGTAACAAGAACAGTAACAGTTGTTGCTGCTCCTGTAATACCTGCTGTAGCTGGAGTAGATGATGAACAAGAGGTTGTAGACCAAGAGGAAAATAATAATGAAGAAGAAGAGGGTGAGGTATTGGGTGTATGTACAGTATCAATGAAAGTATCTGGATTTATCTATTTGGATAAAGATAATAATGGAAAGAGAGATTCTGATGAATCAGGAGTTTCTGATATTGAAGTTATTATTTATGCTAAATCAGATAATAAAGAGATTACTAAAGTAAAGACTGATAGTGATGGAAAATGGTCTGTAGAAGTATGTTCAGGCCAATACTATGCAAAAATATCAAATCCTAAGGATGTTAAAGGATTTAAGATAGAAAGTGATAGTATAGACTTTGAGGTAAAGGATGGTACTGATATACAAGATCTTAACTTTGTTTATGAGAATACATCTAAATTTAACTGGTGGTGGTTAGTATTACTTGCATTAGTAGTTATTAGTGCAGGAGGATATATCTATCTATCAAGAAGAAGAAAAGATGAGAAGTAATCCTTTGAGTATTGAATAATAAAAGGGGCTATACAATAGCCCCTTTTTATTTTTTTCTATTCAATATTTATTTGTTATCAACTCCTATAGCTTCTGTAATATTCTTATACCCATCTTGGATTAAGAGTTTTTCTAACCCTTTATTAATGTCTTTTATTACTCCTGGACCTTCATAAATCATTCCAGTTATTAGTTGTACGAGGGATGCTCCGAGTTTGATTTTTTTATATGCATCTTGTGCATTAAATATTCCTCCCAATCCGATAATTTTTATTTTATCTCCGAATTCTCTATATGTATTTTTTATTAATTCATTTGACAATTCTTCAGTTGGCTTACCACTAAAGTTACCTTTAAGATCTTTCACTCTATCTAATTCCTCTTTATCAAATCTATTTTCATCTCTATGTTTTATCAAGTTAGCGATGATAATTGCATCTACTTTATATTTAATCATTATTTTTATAAGTTCTTTGGCATCTTTCCAATCAATTTCTAATTGAAATTTTACAAATAATGGAATATTTATACCTATCTCTCTAATACTCTTTAAAAGTGTTTCAAGTTTCTCAGGAGTGGCAAGACTGCCTGATCCTAAAACATTTGGACATGATATATTAACTTCTAGGTATGCAAATCTATTATATAGTTTATGTATCTTGAGATAGTTTATACTATCTAATATATCTTGTATTTGTTTATCTGGTGTAGAGCATTCTGCAGAATTGGTTGCACCAATTGAAATACCTACATGATAATTTGAATCCCAATCTGTCAGATTATGATTAAGTACTTTATGTATACCATCACTTTTAAATCCTTTGTTTACGAGTAGAGATCTTGACTTAGGAAGTCTTCCTAATCTAGGTTTTTGATTTCCACCATAGTATGCATATGTAACAGTACCTACTGACTGGAATCCAAATCCAATATCTGGAAGTATTTTTGTTAAATGACCATTATAGTCAAAACCTGCAGCTAAACCAACAGGAGATAGGAATTTTTGATCAAAAAGTTTTTGTTGAATATATGGACTTTCATATTTATATAATGATGAAATTAGTTTTTTGGCAATTGATATATTTCCTAATATATTTCCTGTTTTTGTGAATGTATTATGTATGAACTCAGGATCAAATTGAAATAGTATCGGTTTTACTAATTTAGTATATATATTCATATTA
>CAZJKB010000023.1:0-9016 GCA_964546485.1 uncultured Candidatus Saccharibacteria bacterium
ATTTATGGATATATATAAAAATTACATTAGGTATTCTTAAGAAAGAAGCAAGTACTGATAAAGGATGGGATAGAATAGAGAGTACTAAATAAAAACAGCCCCGAAGGGCTGTTTTCAATTTCAATTAAAGATGTATTACCATCTAAAGTGTGCAAATGCTTTATTAGCTTCTGCCATTCTTTCAACATCAGCTTTCTTCTTCATTGCTTCACCTTCACCATTAAATGCTGCAATTAACTCCTTTGCTAATGTTTCATCAAATGATGAACCTGATTTTGCTCTGGAATAATCAACTAACCATCTAACTGCAAGAGCTTCTTGTCTTGCTTTTGATACAGGTGTTGGTACTGAATAGTTAGCTCCTCCAACTCTTCTTGATCTAATCTCTAAAGCTGGTCTTAGCTTATTTACTACATCATCAAAGAAAGCATCTGGCTCCATCTTAAATTCTTTACTTGCTTTTTCAAGTGCAGAATATACTAAGGCCTCTGCTGTACTTTTTTTACCATCTTGCATTACTTTGTTTATAAGTCTTGCAATTAATGCACTTCCATATTTTGCATCTCTCTGTGGTGCTCTTTTTTTTGCTCTTTGTCCTCTCATATTATCTCCACTTAAATTATTCTGATTTTACTTTTTCAACTTTAGCTCCATACTTGGATCTAGCTTTCTTTCTACCTTGTACACCTTGTGTATCATACTTACCTCTTACTACTGTGTATTTAACACCTGGTAAGTCTCTTTTTCTACCTGCTCTTACAAGCACTACTGAGTGTTCTTGTAGATTATGACCCTCTCCAGGGATATATGCAGTTACTTCCATACCATTAGAAAGTCTTACTCTAGCTACTTTTCTTAAAGCTGAGTTAGGTTTCTTAGGGGTCATTGTCTTAACTTGAAGACATACACCTCTCTTGAATGGATTGTTTGCAAGTTTATACCTCTTCTTAAGGGTATTGTGATTTGTAGCAAGAGCTTTGAATCTTGTTTTAGTTTCTTTGCTCTTTCTAGGTTTTCTCACTAATTGATTTATCGTTGGCATAGTTATCTATTATACTACAATATTAATTAAAGTTTAAGTTCTTCCAGAGAATTTACATCATCAACTCTAGCAGACTCTCCTGATGGGATTAATCTACCAATGATAACATTCTCCTTCATTCCTCTTAAATAGTCGATCTTTCCTAATATAGCTCCGTTTGTAAGGACTCTTACCTGTTCTTGGAAGGACATAGCTGAAAGGAAACTCTCAGTGTACAAAGCAGATGCCTTTATACCCATCAACTTTCTAGCAATTAGGGATTTATTCTTTCCTTCTTTGACTAGGTTTTCATTCTTAACCTCGGCCATAAAACTATTTACTAATGAACCAACTAGGTAGTCAGAGTCTCCAGCATCCATAACCATTCCAAGTCTACCCATTTGTCTAAGTACTGTCTCTAGATGAATATCATCAACAGGTACAGCCTGCTCATTGAACACTTTTTGTACTCCGTCTAATACGTACTTCTGAGCTGAGAATATATCTTGTGTTAATTTTGCTAACACCTTAGGATCTACAGCTCCTTCAGTTAATGCTTGACCAGTTGTTACTGTGTCACCATCATTAACTACTAATGGCATACCAGGTAATACATTTACTATTTCTTCTGCTTCTTTAGAACCAGTAATTTCAAGAATTCCACCTTCATATTTTACATTACCATCAAATGGTGCCTGCTTCTCCATTCCTTCAGAATCTACAAACATAATATCACCTGTTTTAACCACAGAATCATTTGCTACATTAATCTTTGTAGCATCTGATACAACATAATATCTTGTATGCTTTTGTGTTCCTTTTATTGTTAATATTGCGGAACCATCTTCCTGATTGAATATAGAGACTGTACCATCAATTGGTGATACTAAAGCCTCTACCTTTGGTGTTCTTGCTTCGAACAATTCTTCTACTCTTGGTAAACCTTGAGTAATGTCTGTTCTCTGAACACCTCCCTTATGGAATGTCTGCATTGTCATCTGTGTTCCTGGTTCTCCGATAGATTGAGCTGCAATTACTCCAACTGCTTTACCCATTCCTATTAATTGATTCTGTTCTAAATCGTAACCATAACACTTCTGACAGATTCCTAGAGGTGCTTTACATTTAATAGGTGTTCTAACAAATACTTCTGGAACTTCTGATTTAACAATTGCGCTTGCTAACTCTTTTGTTATAACTTCACCTTTAGATGCTAGTACATTACCTTTTGAATCAACAACATCATTAGTTAGATATCTTCCATATATCCTATCTTCATATGATAATCTTCTATCATCATTTACAGAAATCTTAATTCCTTCTCCATCAAAACCACAATCTTCTTCTCTAATTATAACTTCATGAGCAACATCAACAAGTTTTCTTGTTAAGTATCCGGATGAAGATGTTCTTAATGATCTATCTGCAATACCCTTTCTTCCAGAGTTTGCTGCTACGAAGTATTCAAATGCATCTAATCCATCTCTAAAGTTTCCTTTAATAGGTAGTGGTACCCAGTTTCCTCTAGAATCTCTAACCATACCCTTAAGAGTCAAAATCTGTCTTGCTTGAATTGCACCACCGTTTGCACCAGACATAACTGATTCAAACACTGCATTATTTGCACTCAATGTCTTCCATGCTTCTGCTCCTAATTCATCAGCGAAGTCATTCCACATGTTTGTAGACATATTTATTTTCTCATCATGAGTACTTAATCCTAACATGTAGTTTTCTTGTAATTGTTTTTCTTTTTCCTCAATGTCTTTCATTCTATCTTTAAGATCGATATCAACTGTACAATCTTCCATAGCAAAACTATATGCTAAATCAGTTGCATATTTAAATCCTAAAGCTTTAAGATCATCAAGTAGTTTAACAACTACTGCATGTTCATATTTAGATCTAATATCATCAATTAATTTGTTGATAACACCATTATCTACTCTCTCATTAATAAATCTATAGTCTGCTGGGAATATCTTATTGAAAATAACTCTACCTGCTGTTGTTCTCTCAACATTTCCCTTGTATTTAACTATAATTTCTTGATCTACTGCAAGGATACCTCTATCGTATGCTCTAAGTAGTTCATTCTCATCAGCAAACATCATTGGCTTATCCTGTGGTTTGAGATCTGTTAATAGGTAGTAACCTAAAAGCATATCCTTTGATGGGTTAGCGAGTAACTTACCATTTGAAATGTTTACAGTATTTTTATCTGCCATCATAGATTCCTTAGCCTCAGCAATTGCTTCATCTGTTAATAGTACATGTACTGACATAGCATCACCATCGAAGTCAGCATTGAATGCTTTACATACTAATGGGTGTATTCTAATAGCTTCACCTTCTACTAACTTAGGGAAGAAAGCTTGAATACTATATTTGTGAAGAGTTGGAGCTCTGTTTAGTAATACTGGTCTTCCTTCAATAATTTCCTGAAGAATATCCCATACTACATCTTCTTCTGATTCTATAATATCTTTTGCAATTCTTATATTTGGAGCAATTTCTCTTTCAAGAAGTTTATTAATAACAAATGGTTTGAATACCTCTAATGCTATTGACTTAGGTAAACCACATTGTTGAAGTGTTAATGTTGCATCTCCAATGATTACTGCTCTACCTGAGTAGTCTACTCTCTTACCAAGAAGATTTCTTCTGAAGATTCCCTTTTTACCTCTTAATTCATCAGTTAATGAGTTATATGGTAATTTCTTGTTGTTCATCATAGCTCTACTTGGTCTATGATTGTTATCAATCAAAGCATCTACAGCTTCTTGTAACATTCTCTTTTCATTTCTCAAGATAACTTCAGGAGCACCAATTTCAATTAATCTTGCAAGTCTATTATTTCTGTTAATGATTCTTCTGTATAGATCATTTAAATCAGAAGTTGCAAATTTACCTCCTGATAGAGGAATAATAGGTCTTAGTTCTGGAGGAATAACAGGAAGAATATTCATGATCATCCAATCAGGCTTAATTCCATTTCTTCTCAATCCTTCTAAGTATTGTAATCTAGTTATTGATTCTGCTTTCTTTTCACCTTTTTCAGACTTTGATTTAACCTTTAATTTTGAAATCTCTGCTTCAATATCAAGGGCCTTAAGAAGAACATCTACTGCTTCTGCACCCATCTTTGCATCAAAGAACATTAAGTCTCTATCTGAAAGATTAATATATTCTTCTTCAGATATAATTGTTCCAACAACTGCTTTCTCAAGTAGTGTTTGCATTGAATTATAGAATGCTTGTAATTTTTCTTCTTCCTCTGCAAATTCCCTCCTTAATTTTGCTTCTGCTTGTTTTCTCTTATGATCTAATTGGTCTGTTTTAAATTCAACTTCACTAGACTTAGCTTTTTTATCTTTCTTTAATTCCTTTACTTCATTCTCAAATTTCTCTTTTTCAGTATTCAATTGTTCCTCAAGATTACTCTTTAAGTTATTGAATTCTTGATTTCTATATTCTTCTAATTGAGATAATTTAACTGATCTTTGATTCTCATCTAAAGATACAATCATATATCTTGTATAGTATAGAACTGAGAGAAGTTGTTTATGAGGCATATCTAATATAATAGATAGCTTGTTTGGTACACCATATGCAAACCAAACATGTGATACAGGTACTGAAAGTTTAATATGACCCATTCTTTCTCTTCTTACATCACTTGTAGTTACCTCTACACCACACTTATCACATACGATACCTCTATATCTAATCTTCTTATATTTTCCACAGAAACACTCAAAGTTCTTACTTGGACCAAAGATCTTCTCACAAAAGAGTCCATCTGGTTCAGGTCTTTGTGTTCTATAGTTTATTGTTTCTGCCTTAGTTACTTCACCATGAGACCAGTTCAATATATCCTCTGGTGATGCTAAAACTAACTTTAAAGCATCAAAGTCTTTAAAGTTTTCTTTCTTATTCTGCCTGTTCATCATAGTTTTGCTCCTTTTCTTCCTCTTCAAGAGGTTTATGTGAAATTAAATCAATTTTTAATGCTAATGCATTTAATTCTCTTACTAATACCTTAAATGACTCTGGAACATATACATTTTGAATCTTTTCTCCATGTATAATTGCTTTATATGCTGCAGATCTTCCTTTAACATCATCAGATTTTATTGTTAACATCTCCTGTAATGCATATGGAGTACCATGTGCTTCAAGTGCCCAGACTTCCATCTCTCCGAATCTCTGACCTCCCATTTGAGCCTTACCTCCAAGTGGTTGTTGTGTAACTACTGTGTATGGACCTGTTGATCTTGCATGTACTTTCTCATCAGCAATATGATGTAATTTAAGTATATACTTTTTACCTACTGTAACTTTTCTTGGGAATTTCTCACCTGTTCGACCATCATATAGATCAACCTTTTGATCCATATCAAATCCATTCTTTTTTAATTCAGATGATAACCATTCCATATTAACATCTTCAAACAATGGGAATGCAAATTTCTCACCTAGAAGTTCTGCGTATCTTCCCATATGTACTTCTACTGCCTGACCCATGTTCATTCTTTTAATGAATGTTGGTGTCAAAACAATATCTACTGGTTGACCATCTGCAGTAAATGGCATATCTTCAACTGGCTTTATAGCTGCAACTGTGTTCTTATCTCCGTGTCTACCAGAAATCTTATCTCCATATGAAATCTTCTTTGTAATTGCAACCCATACTTTAACTTCTTGAAGTACACCTGGGCTTAATTTATCATCTTTGTCTGCTGATAATAATTGAGTATGTATAACAATTCCAGATTCTCCATGTGGTAATCTGAGTGAGTTATCTCTAACATCACTTGAAGACTCACCAAAGATTGCTCTAAGTAATCTCTCTTCAGCTGTTAACTCTGTTTCTCCTCTAGGAGCAACAACACCAACTAATATATCTCCTGCCTTTACTCTTACTCCAGGTCTTACTATACCTTTCTCATCTAATTTCTGAAGTATTCTCTCACTTACATGAGGGATATCAGCAGTTATTATTTCAGGACCTAATTCTGTATCTCTAACTTCAACAGTATGTTCTCTAATATGAACAGATGTTAATAGATCTTCCTTAACTACTCTTTCAGATATTATTACTGAGTCTTCATAGTTATATCCATCATAGAACATTAATGCTGCTCTAAGGTTAGTTCCTAATGCTAATTCTCCATTTATCATTGTTGGACCATCTGCAATTAAATCACCTTTCTTTAATTTCTGACCAGGAACAACTCTTACATATTGTGAGAATGCAGTATTATCATTTGATCTATAGAATTTTCTTAGGTTATAGTTTCTTCTACCAACCTTTTTATAGTTAACAACTATTGTTTTTGCATCTGCAAGTTCTACAACTCCTTCATCTTCTGCAAATACTGCCCATGAGGAATTTCTACCTACTACTTCTTCAATACCTGTACCAACAAGAGGTGCCTCTTGTTTGAGAAGTGGAACTGCCTGCCTCTGCATGTTTGAACCTGCAAGTGCTCTCATTGAGTCATCATGTGCAACAAATGGAATGAGAGACATACCCAAACCTGCTTGTTGAGAAGTAATTACATCTACATGACTTACCATTTGAACATCTTCTAATACGAAATCACCTGCTTTTCTAGTAGGAACAATAGATGGAACAATATTGTTATATTCATCAGTTTCTATAGACGCAATTGTAATATTTCTTTGCTCTTCAGTTGCAGCATCTAGATACTCCATTTCAGAAACAATATATGACTTAACATTTAGTTCCTTTATTGATTTTTCAGCTGCTAATTTCTTAGCATCAGCTTCAGATAATGGTTTACCTGCTTTTACACCTTTTACATCTTCTAAAAGTATTCTTCCAACTGCTGATTTACCATCGTTTACTACAGTCTGCATAACTCTTCGATATGGAGCCTCTAAGAAACCAAAATCATTTACTCTTGCAAGCATTGCTAATTGTGTAACAACACCAATAGAGGAACTCTCAGGTGAAGTTACTGGGTCAAATCTTGAATAATGTGAGTTGTGAACTTCTCTTACTGAGAATGTTGCTCTCTGCTTATCAATACCTCCAGGACCAGATGCAGTTACTTTTCTCTTATTCTCTAGTTCAGACAAAATATTTGACTGATCCATGAATGAAGATAATTGGTTAGAACCAAAGAATGACTGAACAGCTGCAGATATAGGCTTTGTACTAATTAACATAGATGGTGTTAACTTAGCATCTTGCCCATACATACTCATCTTATCCTTAATATTCTTCTCTAATCTTCTAACACCAACAGCTAATTGCTTTACCAATACCTCACCAACACTTCTAATTCTTCTATTAGAAAGGTGATCTATATCATCTGGTTCTTTTGTACCATTATTAACTTCTATTAATCTTTTAATAATAGCTATTAAATCATCTACTCTAAATCTAGAATCATTTCCATCAATTGGGAAGTTTAATCCTAATTTTCTATTAATCTGGTATCTACCTACTCTTCCTAAGTCAAACTTTCTTACATTAAAGAAATGACCTTTGATATATTTTTCAGCACTATCTAGAGTTACTGACTCATCAGGTCTTAATTTATTGTATACACTTATTATTGCTTCGTCCTTTGTTTTAGCAAAATCTCTTGCCAATGTTGCCTCAATATACTTGTATTCTTCATGATTATCTACATCTTTAAAGAGTTCTAGTATCTCTTCATCTGTCTCATAACCAAAAATTCTGAATAATTCTGTTATTAAAACTCTTGGTCTCTTTTGTGCAAGTCTTATAGATATAACATTATATTTACTTACTTCAAATTCATACCATGGACCATTACCTGGCATTAATCTAGCCTTATATAATTCTCTATTTGGAAGTTGCTCGTTTAATTCAAAGAGTATACCCTCAGCTCTAATAATCTGATGAGTAATGACTCTTCTTACACCATTAACTACAAAGAATCCATCTGATGTCATTAGTGGAACATCTGAGATGAAGATTTCTTGTTGTTTAATTTCTCCAGTCTTATTATTCATTAACTGTACTGTTGCATATACTGGAGCTTCATAGTTAAGACCTAAATCAGTAGCATCATCTACAGATCTATATGGTTCACCAAACTTGAAATCTTTAAATTCAAGTGTCCACATTCTCTCCATAGTATCCTTAACAGGATTTATTTCAGAGAATAACTCTTGAAAACCATTATCTACAAAATATTTGAATGACTGCAATTGTGCATCAATCAGGTGAGAGAAATCAACTTCACCTTGAGAGCTTAAACTCATATTGAGTCTTCCTGCTCTATTACGAATGGGAGTTTTAACCATAGTATACTAGAATGGTTTAAATTTAAACTAAAAATATAGTTCATCTTTAATTAAAACATAATATAATGATTTAATTAAAAGAGCAATATATTAATATATTACAAAAATATCCGTGGCATACTAGCATAAAAATTCTTATCTGTCAAACCTTTAATGACTTTTATGAAACCTTTCAATAGTCTCCTTTGTATGATAATCAATAGATCCATCAAGTAACATCTGTTCCAATTCCTCTTCAGAAACAAATTTAGCTTGTTCAACTTCTTCTTCTTGAATTGTTAGTTTTGTATCAGAGTTTATCTTACCCAAAAACAGAAACCCTAATGAGGTGTGGTTTTCACTAATATATTTTCTTAGTTCAATAAAAGATAATACTGTATCAAAACCTAGCTCTTCTTGTAGTTCTTTATGTGCAGCCTGCTCAGGTGTCATGCCAGCAGGTACATGTCCAACTGCCGTAACTGTCCAAGCACCCGGGAATGATTTCTTTTTAAAACTCCTCTGCTGTAATAACACCCTATTATTTTCATCTACTACCAATACACCAATTTCCCTATGAAGTAAGTTTTTAGCATGTACATCACTCTTAGGTAATTGATACAAAACATTATTATTCTCATCAATAACATCTAAAATCTCAACAATATCTGACATATGTACCTACAAACAAATTAAATAGTAGATTCT
>CAZJKB010000024.1:0-8936 GCA_964546485.1 uncultured Candidatus Saccharibacteria bacterium
ATTAAACTGCCTAAAATATGATAAGAACATCTGCTGATATTTTCAATTCAGAAACAAATAGTGAAATATCTATATCAACATTCATAAAAGAATCATTCACCGATTTTATAAGTTGGTGGTATGTTGTAATGCCTGTGAGAATAATTCTAAGTATGAGAAGGGTACTTACCATAATTGATGATAGATTCTCAATATCATATATATTCAAAACTGCACATATACCTTGGCATAGAGACTACAATTTTGTTGGATATTTAATAGGATTCTTTGCACGGTTGTTTGTTCTAATTCCTGGTGTAATAATTTTTCTACTTGTTCTTTTTGTATATATAATCTATTTTATATTCTGGATTCTAATACCTATAACTAGTGTAGTACTTACTTTAATTTCACCATTTATATTCTAATGTATTCTGTAATTGATGATACAAAAAAAGTTATTTACGGATATCATAATAAAAAGAGTAATAGGTATAGTTTAGTTAAAAAAGGATATCCTTTAATAGTTGAAAATGACTTTGAACCATTTTTCTTAACAACAGATCATATATTTACATCATCTATAAATGATATAAAAGGAATTGTTAGAGGATATGAAAAATTTAAAGTATACCAAGATATTAAGAATAAGATAGCTAATATAATCGTTATTCCAGGATTACTTGTAGCTACTATCTATATTTTAAAAATATTTGATTTAATTCAATATATTGCGATACTAGAAACACTTTTTCCTGAAAACATTCTTAATACAATATTTTGGTTTTCAACAATAGGTATAGTACTACTCTGGCATGAATACTATAGAGAATATACGAATCCAAAAAAACTACCTGATTTAAAAGCATTTACAGAACATGAACTAGAACAAATTAAAAATGATGAGATAAAGTTTGGAAGATACTCATATAACTCAATCAATAAGTATATCTCTATTGAAACAATAGAATTTCTTTCAGAATATACAAAGAAAGAGATTTTCTCTCCACTCAAGATGCTTAAAGCATTACAAAAGGATGAAATTGTTAAAACTGTTATGAATAGAGCTGATCTACTAAATTTAAGGGATTATATAAATGATAAGGTAAATAAAAGTAATATGCCGTCATATCCAATCTATGCACTCAAATCCCTACTACTATATGCACTTGAAGAAGCTATGGCATCAAAATCAAGACATTTAGAACCTATACATATATTCTTTGCCATATGTAAGGTATTTCCAATAATGAATAAGTATTTAAATCAGAATAATTCATCATTATATATATTAAGAGAGAGTCTGAATTTTGAACAAGACATATATTATAAAACACAAGATACAATATTTGATTACAATCTTCCATATATAAGAACAAATGGTATTGCAAGAGATTGGGTATATGGTTATACATATGTACTAAATCATTTTAGCAAAGATATCAATTTAGAAGTATCAAATAATAGAGAAATATATGGAATAGGACATCAACAAGAGGTAGATGAATTAATATCTGTAATTGGAAGAATAGGCAAAAAAAATGCACTATTAATAGGAGATCCAGGAGTAGGTAAGAGTAGTTTAATTAAAGGTCTTGCACAAAGAATAAATAAGGGAGATGTGCCAGAGCAACTCAAGAACAAAAGAATAATACAGCTTGATATTAATGGATTAATAGCAGCATCTAGTAAAATTAAGAAATTAGAATATATAGTTCAAAGAGCTATTGAAGAATTAAACAATGCTGGTAATACAATCCTTTATATAGATGAACTACAAGAATTAGTTCCAACAAAAGCAGCAGAATCAGGACACTCACTTGCATCAATAATACTCCCATATCTTTCTAATAGCACTTTTCCAATTGTTGGAACAACTAATTATGCAAATTATAAAAAATATTTCTATACAAATGAATCATTTAGACAATCGTTTACTAACATAGAGCTCAATGAGATAACTGCACAGGAGGCACTTGATATATTACAAACAAAAATAACTATATTAGAGAGAAATTTCAAAGTATATATAACTACACCTGCACTAACATCTGCAATCGAATTAGCACAAAGATATGTACACGATAGAATGTTACCAGATAGTGCAGTAGATCTATTAGAATCAGGATGTGCATGGGCACAAAGTACAAATATAAATAGATTAACAGATGAACACATATCAAGAGTAACATCTATGCAAACAAACATTGATATAGAGAGTATCAACTCTACAGACCTAGATAGTATGAATAATTTAGCTCAAAAAATAAAAGCAAAGGTAATAGGACAAGATGTAGCAGTAGAGTCAATTGTTGAAACACTTAAGAGATCTAAGACGGGTCTTAGAAATCCAAACAAACCAATAGGAGTCTTTCTATTTATCGGACCAACAGGTGTTGGAAAGACACACTTAGCAAAGACAATTGCAGAGGAATTCTTCCAGAACAAAGAAGATATTGTAAGAATAGATATGTCTGAATATCAAGATACTTCAGCAATTAATAAAATACTTGGAAGTTCATCCTCAATGTATGATCCTACAAATATATCTCTCCTTGATAGGGTAAAGACCAACCCATACACCATAATACTATTTGATGAAGTAGAGAAGGCAAATCCACAAATTCTTGACCTATTCTTACAACTTTTTGATGAAGGGAGACTAACAAGCAATACAGGAGAACTTGTTAATTTCACAAATACAATAATAATATGCACAAGTAATATAGGGAGTAACATCATTACAAATGAAATGAGCAATAATGAGTATTTATGGGAAGATATTAAAAACAAAGTACTTATAGAACTAAAACAAGCCATAAGACCTGAGCTATTCAATAGATTTGATAATGTTGTAATATTTGAACCACACACAATAGATACAGTATCAAAAATAGCAGAACTAATACTACAAGATCTATACAAAAGGATTCGAAATCAAAACATTGAGTTAAAATGGAGTAATACAATCCCTATGTTAATAGGAAGTAAAGCATATGACCCAGCGATGGGTGCAAGACCAATCAAAAGATATATACAGGAAAATATAGAAGGGAAAATAGCTCAAGAGATAATAGATAAAAATATCAAACAGGGAGATACAATTGAGATAAAAGAGAGTTGGATAATATAAAATATTGCACAATATTAAAGAATAACATATAATCGTAAAGCAATTTAAATTAGAAAATATCAGACATGGGTGCATTACCAAAAAGAAAGATTTCAAAAGGAAGAAGAGATAGAAGAAGATCACAAGATAAACTTCAAGTTCCTCCTATTAGTAAATGTCCTAAGTGTAACAAAGCAAAAAGACCTCACTTTAAATGTGAGTTCTGTGGATACTATGGTGAAAAACCAGAAGAGAAGAAAACAACTAAGGAAGTAAAAGAATAATAAAAAATGAAAACTGCTAATGATCCAAGACATTTGGCAAGAGTACTTGCAGTTCAATACCTGTTTTCACAGGATTTCAAATCTAATACCGATGATAATAGGGTAATATATTCTGCCGATGAATTATCAAGTATTGATGAAATAGAAAAATACGACCTCAAACTATATGAAGCACTAATAAAAGGAGTACCTGAGAATAAAGAGAAACTCGATAATATAATCTCTCAATATGCACCTGCATGGCCAATAGACCAAATTAAGAAGGTTGATTTAGAAATATTAAGAATATCTTTATACGAAGGATTTTTAGCAAAGATAACACCTCCTAAAGTTGCAATAGACGAAGGAATTGAACTTGGTAAAGACTTTGGTGGTAATACTAGTGACAAATTCATAAATGGGGTACTAGGCTCAGTTTATGAAAAAATTAAAGAGGAGGAAAAGAATGGAAGAGAAGAAAATTAGTATTCAAAAAATATTAAATAGTTTAGAGATTAAATATAACAATATTGATTTATATATTGAAGCATTTACACATAGGTCATATCTAAATGATAATAAAGATGAGAAATTGAATCATAATGAGAGATTGGAATTTCTTGGAGATGCAGTATTAGAACTCATCATATCAGAATACCTATTTTCTAAATATCCAAATAGACCTGAAGGTGAATTAACAAGTTTTAGAGCAGCATTAGTAAAAACTGAATCATTAGCTCAATGTGCAAAAGATCTTAACTTTGGTCAATACCTACTATTATCCAAAGGTGAAGAAACCACAGGAGGAAGAGATAAAGATTATCTACTTGCTAATTCATTTGAAGCAGTTCTTGGAGCAATATATCTTGATCAAGGATATGAAATATCAAAAGAATATGTATATCAACATTTAATACCTAAATTACAAAATATAGTAGAGAATAGATTAGATATAGATGCTAAAACAAAATTTCAAGAAAAAGCACAAGAGAAATTAAAACATACTCCAATATATAGAGTAATAAGTGAACAAGGACCTGACCATGACAAGATATTTACAATGGGGGTATATGTAAATAATGTCGAATATGGTAGGGGAATGGGTAGCAGCAAACAGAAGGCAGAGGAGGAAGCTGCTGAGATGGGATTAAATAATTTAAAATAGTATTGAATTGTAGTAAATGATTTGTTAGAATTGCAGAGTTATGTTAAAGATAAGATTAAACAGAATGGGTAAGAAAGGCGAGCCACACTATAGAGTTGTGGTAGTCGAGTCATCTAAGAAAAGATCCAGCGATGCTGTAGAATATCTTGGATACTATAACCCAAGGACTAATCCTTCTACATTTGATGTAGATAAGGAGAAGACTCTAGATTGGATGAAGAAAGGGGCTCAACCAACTGAGACAGTAGCTCAATACCTTGTTAAACTAGGTTTATTAAAATCATTAAAAAAGGGCTCAACAAAATCAGCAGGTAGAAAACCTAAGAAGCAGAATCAATCATAATTATAATTTAAGTAAATTAGTACAATGAAAGACTTACTAGAATATGTAGTAAAATCGATTGTAAACAACCCAGATGAAGTTGTTGTAACTGTTAAGGAAAGTGTAGATTTTCCAGGTCTTGAAATATTAACAATTAAAGTAGCAGATACTGATAAAGGTGTTATTATTGGTAGAAAAGGAAGAACAATAAATGCAATTAGAGATATAATGACAATAAGTGCAATTAGAAACAATAAGAGAATAAAAGTATTGGTAGATGAAGGAGAAGGAAGACCAGTAAGACAAGAAGAAGTAAAAGCAGATGCTTCAACAGAAGATATGCTTTCAGATGAAATCTAAGATTTCATTAGAATAGTAATTGAAGGAGGGATAGCAATATCCCTCTTTTTTTATATACATCAATATTGGATATTTATTTATTATTACTCTCTACTTTATTTGCAAATTTACTAAATACATCTGCATATCTAGTATATGCAGAGAATGGGATATAATAACTAGGGGAGACTACAGTATCTTTATTTAGGTAATAACCCGTAACAGATAATGAAACTTCCCATTTATCCCCATTATTTGCTTGTTTCTTCAATCTAATATTTTCTAATGATAGAATATATTGCGAAGAGCCAGTCATTTTATCCAAAAAATTAGATATGGCTACAATACTACCTTCATACTTTACAGGCCCACTAACACCCATTATTGATGCAGATTTGGTACTTTTCTTAGTCGATCCATCATTAATCTGTACATCACCAGCAAGTATATCCTTTGCCTTTAATCCACTGTCTAATGCTTGCTTATCAGTATTAATAATAAAATCAGAAACTTGTAATGAATATGGTATTACTAATCTAGAATTTGCCAAATCTACTTGCATCTGTCCTTGATCTATACTATCTAGTTGCTTTGATAATGATTTTAATTGCGTAATCTTATTGTCTATATCTTTAGATTGAGCATTATTCTTTGTGGCTTCAGATATCATCGGTATATATACAAACACACTTAATAATACAAGTATTATCAAACTCAAAAGTGGAATTATAATATCACCTAGTTTAAATGATTTAACATCTACCTGAATCTCTGTGAGCTCTTTAATAACATTACTATTCTTATTAATTCTTTTATTCTCAGTTTTAACTACTTTGTTTTCAACCTGTGTGTTATCCATATTACTGTGCACTTTGAGTATTATTAAATATATCTTGTGTTAAATCACCTTCAAAACTGAATCTAACACCGGTAGTATCCTTTGAAATAGATTTAAGTACAATATTCTGAATTCTTGTATCATTTGCTAATATATACCAAAGCTTAGATGTACTATCTAAGGATCCTGAAGTACCTGTTATCTTAAATTTCAACGAACTAGAGATATCTATAGAGTCCATTTGAGCTAAATTACCTGTAACACTCTCCCAAAAATCTATAATCTGTTTATATGATACTGTAGATTCTTCAACATCTTTATACAATACAGCCTTTCTTATTAATTCTTCATTCGAAATCATTATATCTTTCTTATTTTCAATACTCATTTCTAGTGTCTGCAATTCCTTTTTATTATTACTTAGATTTATCTTAGAAAATGCATTATATCCAACAATTAGTAGTGTACCCACTACTAATATTAGTATAGAGATTGCAGCACTTAAATTAACTTTACCTTTTACCTCTTCTGTAACTATCTCTACATCAGTCTTTGGAGGTATTAAGTTAATACCTTTTCCTAAAACTAGGTTTGATAGTTTATTCTTTTTATTCTCAACTTTTATTTCTTTATTATTATTCATCTTTTAATGCTAAACCTATGGATACAGAAAATGAAGAAGCACTCTTACTTACAATATTTTTATACTTATCAGGTATTTTAATATTATTCCAAGGGTTAGAGAGTGTTGCATTTAAATTAAGATTCTTTGAAATGAATTCTGGAAGACCAGGAAGTAATGCACCATCTCCACTTAACATAACATCTGTTGGTGCTTGTGCAAGTGTTTTATTTTTATAGAATTCTATACCTCTTGATACCTCAGTATTTATTGCTGAAAGGATAGGGGAGAGTGTCTGATACATTTTACCCTCTAAAACACCTTCAACTACTCCATAATTTCTCTTATACTCTTCTGCCTGTTGATATTCAAAATTGAATTTATTCACTATTGCTTGGGTCAAAGAATCAGAACCAATAGCAATACTTTGTGAGAAGACAAGCTGTCCTTCAAGTAATATACTCATATCTGTACTAGTTGCACCAAAATCTAGCATCACCATATGTTTTTTACCTGTAGCCCTATACATACTTCTACCCATAGCAACAGATTCTGTTTCAATTGCGATAGGGTTTAATCCTGCTTTTTCAGCAACTTTAGCAAATATATCAATAACCTTAATTGGTGCTGCAACAAGTAATACTCTAAAAGCATTTTTATCCTGATCAAATCCAAGATTTACAGAACTCATATGAACATCATTAATATTCATAGGTATATAATCCTTAGCTTGATAATATATTGCATTTTCTAACTCTTCTAATTTTACACCAGGAAATTCAATAAACCTTGTAAACACAGAAGATTCAGGTAATGCCATTACGACATTTTTAGTTCTAATTTTAGCAGTACTAAAGAGTGTTTTAACTGCATCAGCTAATTGATTTTGATGAACCTCATCCTCACTATTTATTACTCCATGAGGAGTTCTTTGACTTCCGAAATTAATTAATTCAGGAGAAGAAGTAATATTCTTAAGCTCAACAGCTTTAACAGAATGATTACCAAAATCTATTCCTACATGTTCAGGCAGTTTTGACATATTAGGTTTACTAAAAATTAATATATACTACATATTAATTATTATCAAAAAATAGCTAACAAATCAATTTTATATTATAGAGGCTTAAATCCAACTTCTTTCTTAAATGCATCGAATGAACCACCAAAAACATGTTTTGCTAATTCGGAATATTTATTCATATAATGAACAACTACAATTGGATATTGAGCACTATACCTTAATCCCAAAGTTCTTTTATTTGCAACAGCTGTATCAGCATCAGAACCAAAAGCTATCATAGAACCAGTTATTTTAACACCATCTTTCATAGATACATTTGCAAGAGGAGTAAATACTTCTGTGTATGCAGCAGGAGAGGATATCACACTTTGACTATCAGAATAGTAAATTGCAATTCTACCATTGCCAGCAAATGCAGAATTCCAAACACCTGCTGGTGCTCCCTGTGCAAATATTCTATTTGTACTAATGTTTGATACCAATATTTTTATCGATCCACCTGAGCCAGAACCACCAGGTGCCCACCTATGATTATTACCACCCAAATTTAAAGGTCCTTCACCAGCAACACCGTTTGAAATAATGCTAGCTGTTGAGGCAATTGATATTGAATTCGCACTTAAAAATACAATTCCACCACCTCTTCCTCCTGCACCAGAGTATTCCGATGTACTTGCAGACATACCACCACCTGCACCTCCACCACTTCCTAAATATATATTTGTTAACTGAGGATTACCGTATAATCCACCACCGCCACCACCTCCACCATAATGAATATTATTACTATATGCGAAGTATGCTTGACCTCCATTACCACTCTTTGTTACAGATCCATTATCACCTCTCATTGTACATTCAGTATATGCACATCCTCCTTGACCACCAGAACCATATCCAGCACCTGCACCTCCACCCATACCTGAATCATCTCTCCAACCTCCAAAATTTCCTGCACCACCTCCTCCTGCACCTCCAATTACAGAACCTATACCTGCAGAACCATCTGCTCTTTCACCTCTTCCTCCTCCACAAAATCCTTGTGTAATGGTATTCAAATAGGTCCAATCAACTCCACCACTAGGTAAATTAGCATATGGTGGATATACTCCACACAATGATTCTCCACTATTTCCATTCCAAGTTTGCTGACCATAAAAATAACTTGTTGTTATTCTAGGTCCACCTCGATATCCTGTACCTGTCATATCAACTCTTCCTGTTCCATTTAATACTAGATTCCCATTCACTCTAAATGCTAATACACCACCT
>CAZJKB010000025.1:0-8822 GCA_964546485.1 uncultured Candidatus Saccharibacteria bacterium
GGGGAAAACTTTATGAATGTTGGCTCTTGTCTTGTTCTATATTCACGATGTGCAAAGGCATTGAGGATAGATTCTCTTATAGAGCTACGCTCAAATGCCCATATATCAGTTTCGATGAACCCTTGTTGAAACGGCGTTCTTACATTTCTTGAATCAATCAGTCCCCATAGTTCATCAATCATTAGAATAAAAGGTTTTCTTAGAATTTGTCTAAAGTCAAAGCTAATTTTTTCCGAAGTCCGCCACTCTAAAATGAACTCTGATTGTGGTAGTTTTAGAGATAAAACATCCTCTTTCCCTAGTAAAAGCAACCCTGCATTTGTAACTTTATTTTCTCTTATCAGTAATAGTTTCCTTAGCACTGTCTCCGAAGTAATTTCTTTGGTCGATTGTATGTTTTTCTTATCTAGCCATAGTTTATATAATAATTGTATGGCTGTCATATCTAAATCTGCAATTGTTGTCCCCTCTGATATTTCCCCTGAAAAATCAGAATACGTTTCCAATATTATTGATCTATACATGTTATCGTCCATTTCTTTTAGTTCTTCTCCTACTCTCATCAATGGTATTCCGTAAAATTTATAGACAGTCCCAATGGGGTGACTTGGGATATGTATGATGAGAACTCTTTTGTTCTTATCAAAAATTTCCTCTATTTCAATTCGAATCTTATACCCATTGTAATTGTAAATCTGTGTTTTGATTTCTGATGGGTTCGGAATTATATTTGTAGATACAATATCTCTCTTTCCTGTATCACAATTGATTTTATCCGAAACCCCGATTATGAGTTGACCTCCTCCTTGATTTGCAATTGCAATTACATAACCAAGTAATGATTTCCTTGTATCCCCATTATTTCCCATTATAGAGACTGAAGCATTCTTCCAAGATTTGAATTCTAAATCTTCTCTCTCTGAATTAGATGAAAGTATTTCATTTAGTTGTGTTATTGTTGTCTTTTTATACATTTCTATATTTATGGCGGAGAGGACAGGATTCGAACCTGCGGTACAGTTTGACCCGTACGAACGCTTTCCAAGCGTTTCCTTTCGACCACTCAGGCACCTCTCCAATATAGTGAGTATTATATATTATTTATATGAAAAATATAACTATTCTTGTAGTTCTACAACAGTTATTAATATCCTACCCTGTCTATTAGGATATGATCTTAAAAATTCAGGTATGAATGAAGGAGTATATTCTACCTCTATGTCTTTATCTGTATATTTAAATTGTTCTAATTTAGTACTACCTTCTTGTATAGATAATCCTTTAACTGCATTAATTATATTATCTTTATTTAACTCTGGTTTAATTCTACCTGATGCTTTAAGATTAATCTTTACACTATCTTCTTTGATATTATCAATTGTTAATTCCTTGGTGATATCACTATCCATTTGTAGTTTAAGACCATCTTCACTATTAAATAGGTTTTGATTCTGTGCTTCTTGAGTTAATACATCCCCAATACTATTCTCAACAGCTTGTTTATTATATAGTAGTGCTGTGAGAGTCATTTTTACTGTAATATTTACAACATTACCCTCTGCTCCTACAGGAACATCACTACTTGGTTTCTCTGTTTCTTTTTCTTTTAATGATTTTTCTATAACTTCCCAACCATTCTCTGTTTTAATCTCTAATTCATTCTTTAAATCAGAACTAATATTCTTTTTAAGTTCTTTAACTACACTATCCATATCTTCTTGAGAGAATACTCTATACTCTTCTTTTGCTCCTCCTGAAAATGCTGCAGTATTTGAACCTGTCATTTTATCTGCTGTATAACCTGTTACAGTCATTTGCCCACTACCACCAGCTAGGTTATATTCCTGCCCTACTGCTACAGCTCTAACACCTACATCAGCTGTCATAGAAAGAGGAGTTGTTGTACCTACTGTTACTGCAGATAGTGTTTCAAATTTAAGACCATTAGATGCAGTTATTATTGAACCACTTGGTACTGTTGTTGATTTTCCTCCATTTGTTAAAAACTCCCAATATGTTAATGTAACTATTCCCTCTGCTTTTGTTCCTTTATATGCAGTACCAGTTGCTGTTGTACTACTAGATGCCTCTTTCTTTATCTCTTCTTTTCTTAATGGAACTAAACCATTGATATAGTCAAAATCAGTAGTAGAAGTATTTGCTGTAAATACTTTTTCTATACTTACCTCTTTACTCTTTACATATGCTTTAACTCTAACAAGTGGAGCGAAGTATAGGACCAAGTATGAAGTTATTATTAATGTTGCAAGTATTGGAATGAGTAATTTAATAATTAAACTATTATTAAACTTAACACCTTTTAATTTTGTTAATATATTTGAAAAGATGTTTTCTGTTTTTATCTGTCTTGGTTTTGGAATATGTGTTGGTTCCTCAACAACTTCTTCCTTTACATTTTGTTTAAATGAAAACATATCCCTACCTACAAAAGATATACTCGATGGGGTATCTATTTTTGTCTCTGGAATTGTTTTTCTTTGAGCTATATCATCATCAAGCATTATCTCTATACCGTTCTCTTCTATTACTTTTGGATTTCTCTGTTCTGCTCTTTCTTTTGCTTTTTGAAGTGTTTCCTCTATTCTTTTTTCAAATTCTGATTTCTCCTTAATTGGTTCTTCTTCAATTTCAACAATTTCTTCTTTTACTATCTCTTTCTTTTCTTCAATAAATGTATCTTCATCTACTGTGTTTGTAACTTCTTCTTGTTTAATATCTTTCTTTTTTCTAAATGAATTCTCTTTATCTTTTAATCTTATTCTCATAGCTTCTTGGGCTTGTTCCCATAACTCTTCTTGTAGAGCACCTGTTGTTTCAGTTACAACCATGTTTGCATCTTTTGCATTTCTAACTCCTGCAGGATTTTGTACTATTTGAACTACAAGAGGGATTCTATTTTCATCTGCAGTCTCTTGTATAACCTTGAAGTTTATTGGACTAATTAATATATCTGACTGTTCTGCAAATGTTAATATTACTTTATTTGCAGAAGATTTCTGTATCTTCCTTATTACATCAAGAAGTTCATTGTCTGTATGAACTACAATTTTTTCTACTTCTTGTTTTGTATTGTCTATTTCATTCATTAGTTATGTATAGTTGGATTAGATATTTTATCGTATGCATACAATGTTAATGATGCTGGTGTTATATCATAAGTATATAATAGTTGAGATGACTGGTCTATCAAATTACCCAATTTGTTTGGGTATATAATTTCTATCTTTGGAACTGTTGCAAATGGTAATAGTTTTGTCCATGGGAATTCTATCATTACTTCTTTTATTTCTGGTAGAAGAGATCCTCCACCACAGAGATATATTTTTGTTGGATATGCTTCTATGTCCTGATTTATTTCAAGTGCAGACTTTAGTGTATTCATCCATACCTTTGCTACTGGATATAGAATATTCTTCATCTGCTTCTTTATCCTATCGTTTAATTCATTTTCAGTATACTTAACTTTTCTTTGTTCAGCATGTCTATAATCTATGTTTAGTTCTGTTGCTAATTCTTTAGTGAATACTCTTCCTCCAAAGGCAAACATTTGAGTATCGATAACACTACCTTTATCTACTATTGCAATATCTGTTGTTCCTCCACCAATATCAATAAATATTCCTGAGAAATCTTTTTCTGTTGAACCTGCAAATCCTCTTGCAACAGAGAATGGCTGTGATACTACACCAACCAGGTTAAGATGAAGGCTTTTTGTTACAGATCTAAGTGCAGATGTATATGTTTTTGGTGCAAAAGAAGCATAGAAATGTATTTTAACTTCTTTGCCTCTATATCCAACTAATGAATCAACTCTAATCCCTCCTATTTCCATACCAGTAATTGTCATATGAAGAATCTCTATGTCTTCATTAACAAGGCCAGTTCTTTTAGCTAAATCATCTTTACCTGTTTCTTCTATCTGCCTATGTACCTTACTAATGATTTTTTCTTGCTCAATCTCTGTTACCTCTTTATCATATCTATCTTCTCTCTCATAGTTAACTAAAATAGATACTCCTTGTATATACTCACCTGCAATTCCAAGTACAACATCTTTAGGTTTTTCAGTTTCAGGTATATGCTCCGTTAATTCATTTATTGCTAATCTACAATTCTCTAAAACTGTATTAAGATTTTTAATAACCCCTTTACTCATTGCATTTTGTTGCTGTGATATTCTAGCAACTTTCTTAACTACAACACCATTTGCAGTTGTATCAAAGAGGATAGCTTTTAGTACCTCGGTACCAATATCAAGAGCAATACCATTGTGTATATGCTCTCTTTTTTTTGTGTTAAATATATTAGGCAGATTAAACATATACTTTAATATAACAAGATATTAAGGATAGAGCAATGCTTTGTCTATTTCTTAAATGTAACAACTCGATTTATTAAAAACTGTATAACTGCAATGCAAAATGTAATAACTATATTAGATATGGTTGGATTGAAATGTTTTATATCAACAAATACATACATGAGTAGCGAGCCTATTCCAATTCCTATTAAACCTATTGAGTAGAAGGATATAAATCTAGATAGAAGATTATCAGTTACTTTAAAATTAAATCTAGAATTTAGTATGAAATTCTGAATAATACCTAAGGTCTTACCTACAAGAAATGCAAATAAATAATGGGTATTTAGAACATTAAAAAGAATTGTAAATGACCCTAAATCTGTAATTGCTCCCAATACACCAATAAGTGCATATATGAAGAAATGTACCAATACTTTAGGAATATATCTATTTATTAATTCTGTTATTTGATTCATTATTTTAATGTTAATAAAACTGATGTAAAATATCATGAATAAATATATTTTTCAAACAGAACATGAAAACTATTATTGATAGTATTATAAAAAATAGATATTTCTCTTATATTCTTCTTTTTGTGATTATGTTAATTGCTCTTTTTCTTAGAATAAAGAGTATTAATACAGATGTTTGGTATGATGAAGTTTTTACTGTAATTACAATACAGAAGGATTGGCTTGATATGTTCAAAACGATTACTGCAGATGCTGTTCATCCTCCTACATACTACATATTAATTAAATTATGGGCAACTATCTTTTCATATAGTGAAGTATCACTTAGATCATTTTCTATCTTTTTTGGTATTAGTTTATTACCAATTGTTTTCTATATTGGTCAGATACTTTCAGTAAAAGGAGATAGGTATAATATAATAGGATTACTCTCTTCATTGGTTCTTGCAGTTTCTCCTTTCTTTATACAATATTCTATTGAGATTAGATCGTATATGTTTGTTACATTTTTAGGGTTTACTCTTCTAGCGATATTTCTGAAGATAAATAAATCAATAAAGATATTTGATAAGACTAATTTAGTATATTGGATACTATTTATTATTCTTTTCATTTTTACTATTTATACTCATTATCTTAATGCTTTGTTATTAACAGGGTATATCATTGCTATATTCCTTAGAATTGTTGATGAAAATAATCAATGGGGTATTAAGCATTTCTGGATGTATGCTTGGACAATATTCTTTATAGCTTGTTTTGGAGTTATAATCTTGAGTTATAAGTTAGGTATTAGTGAAATTCTTGCAAGTAGAAGTTACTTTTGGATGGGTGAGACAAACTTAACTACAATATTTAGAAGCTTAGGAGCATATCTTTTTGGGGTGTATAGCCAATATCCTGGAGTACCAGGTATCATAGAATTTAATTATCCAATAAAGGTAATTAATGTCTCTTTTATTATCTTTACTATCGCTATCATTTCCTTTGTCTCTATTTTTAAAGATAAGTTTAAGGATAAAGTGACTATAAATAATCTTGTATCCATAACTTCTATTACCCTTGTGCCGTTGATAGTATTTGTAATAACCTCTTCATTTGGGGTAACTATTTTAATAGAAAGGTATGCAATAATTGTTGGTGGATACTTAATTATTTGGCTTGTTTATACCTTATATCAAAATCTTAATATGAAGATATCTATCTTCATAGTCATATACCTTCTTCTTCTCTTAATACATCCTGGAGTACCGAGTTTAGATAAATATTCTGAATTAGTGGGTAAGATTAATGAACTATCTGTACAACAAAATATTAAGAATATTGTAGTAGATGGTAAACAAGATTTTGTAGTATTAAAATATAATCTAGGAGATAAGTATACAGTCAAAGTACTCTCAAAAGAGCATGAATCAGGTTGGGCATTGATAAATGTTGAAGATGAAGTTTCTAATCTAGATAGATGTATTAACTCATGTATATATGTAACAGAAAATAATGTTGATGAATCCAATAAGCTACAAAAAATAGGAGATATTAATAATTATATTATCTATCTAATTAAATAATTCTTTTAAGTGATTATATTTCCCATTAACATTTCTAATTACAACACTGAGTATCTGTTTAATCATATTTAATGATTCCTTAACGAATTTTCTCTGTTTAGTATCAGAGATATCTTCATTTTTCCAATCGACTTCTACTTCTTTAATCTCAAAACCAAGTTTTTCAAAGATAAAAAGTAGTTCAACATCAAAAGCTGTAACATTCCATCCTTTTGCATTGAAATTCTTAACCGCATCTAAATGAGGAAATATTTTTTTTATACTCTCTCCTTTGAATAATTTGAATCCACACTGTGTATCTTTTATTTTTCTAAGAATAAATATACTTCTCATTAGTCTGAAAATTATACTTGCTAATTGTCTAATAAAGGAGGAATTCTCTCTTTCATGACCTCTTGAACCAATAATAACTTCATGTGTTTTGGTAAATGGGAGAAGTTTTTCTATTTGATTTATAGGAGTAGATTGGTCAATATCAGTAAATAATATCCATTCACCCTTTGCTTCTTTTATCGCATTATTTAATCCTCCTGCTTTTCCTCTGTGATCTCCTTGTATAAACTTGAAATTAGAAAACTTATTATATTTTTGAACAAATTCTTGGCTACCGTCTGTACTCCCATCGTCGTTAAGAACTACTTCCCATTCATATTCTTGCTCTTTGAGATAGTTAAACATATTATCCAATGCTCCATTTTGTAGATTTTTATGCTCATTATATTGTGTTAAAGCAATTGTTATAAATGGTTTGTTCATTATTTCTTTATTGATACTTTATCTGTAACATAATACTCTTGTTTCTTACTCTTCCCTAGCATCATTTCTGTCCACGCTTGTACATAAGGAATAAATGCAAAGGTTAGTAAGTTGACTGTAATTAATATTGTTTCAAGAACATCCCCTATTATTCTAATAATGTTCCAGTTTTTTGGTCTAGGAGATAATTTTGTTTTTACAAAATATATAGGTATGTTAAGAAATACTATTGCAGTAAGTATTGTGCTCATAATTCTTGGAAGGTTATATGATGCAGAACTAAATTTAAACCCAGGACTTAATAGTGTAAGAATAGGCAGAGCAAATGTAATTAAATATACAGTTGTTCTAAATAGTAGTCTGTCATCAAACATTGGTAAAGCAATTTCTAATTTCTTCTTTAATGGTATATTTTTATTCTTATACAATCCTGCAAATGTCATTGGAAATACTATTGATCCCCAACCCCATCTTAATTGTTGTTTATATAGTGCTTTGTGAGTATTAATAAAATCTTTATTCTCTACTGCATCAGAATATGTTGGAATATATACTTCTTCTCCTGCAAATTCACCATTATATCTAATAAGTGCATTAAAATAGAAAGCAGTATCATCATTCGGAATTTCAGGATCCCAATACCCTATCTCATGTACTGTTCTTAGACTTGCAACATATGAAGACCATGTCTCTCTTGTTTTCTTTCTTGTTACCCATTCATTCATAATGACCAAGGATAGGAAATGAGAGAATATTCTCACAAGAGATGGTACATTGTACACATTATTGTTAAATGTATGTATTGCCGTTGAATAGAATTTTTTATGAGGTTCTTTTTCGAGTAAGAATTTATATGTAATTGCAGATAAGTACTTTGGATGAGGTCTAAGATCACTATCACAAGTAATTAATAGATAGTCATCTAATTTTTCATTTCGTTCCTGTACTTTTTCTACGAACAATCTAGTAGCCCAGTTAATGTTAGGATTTTTAACACCTACTATTTCTCCTTCAATATCTTTTGGATGAATAGATATAATTGTTTCTCTAAATAATTTTCCATATTTTGATATTATTTTTTCAACAACAGGTTTAGATATATCAATAGCTCTTTGCTCAAGGGCAAATACAACAGATATTCTATCTGCACCAACATCAGATTTTGACCAAGCATCTATTGTTGGTTCAATCACATCATATCCTTCTTTATAAATTGGTAAAATATATACATATTTTAGATGGTCTCTATTTAATCCTTCCTTTTCAATCCTCTCTATCCAATCTGTCTTTACATCTCTATTCATTCTAAAATATGCAATGAATATTCCATATACAAACTTAAAACTTCTATATCCCCAGTATAGTGTTAAAAATGCTACATACCATACCATGAATTCTGGAAAGCCGAAGAAAGCAGCTAAGAAAGGTAATGCGAGGAAAAACCAAGTAATTGCACCTGGAATAGTTTCGAATATTCTTGTATACCATTCAGGAACATGTAATGGGTATCCATTTTTTCTATCATTGGGTTTTACATCTTCAAGTAGTATTTTTTCATTGTTTTTTATTTTGTCTGTTAATCTTGTATTCATATAATTATATTATTACAGGTAAAATAATTGGTTCTCTCTCGGTCTTTTTATAAATGTATTTACTTATATTATTAGTTAAATCTTCTATTAACAATTCATCATTTAA
>CAZJKB010000026.1:0-8771 GCA_964546485.1 uncultured Candidatus Saccharibacteria bacterium
AGACGAATATTTTGTAATTAGAGTTTTACAATTTGCAACCATTTCATTCGTATTCCCGTCTTTAAACACAAGCGAACCCGGAGCATATCTCTTTATTTCCTTAATAGCTCGTTCAAAATTTTCATTAGGATGAAGTTTAAATATCAACTGACTATGCCCCGCAATCTTCAGTGCTTTCTGTATAAACCTTTTTCTGTTCTCATACTTCAATGTTTCTCTTACATCTGATGTACATACAAGCACATAGTTCCTATACATAAACGAATTCTTCTTATACAATCTGCAATTATCAAAATTCGGAATTCCCGTAACCCTTATCTTCTCTGCTTTGCAACCCTTCCTCACAAACAACTCTTTATATCCTTCCGAAGCAACACAAAAAGTTTCGTAAGCATCCGAAAGCCCCGTCGTAGAAGTACTCGCCAAATACCTAGGCAGACCCAGATATTTTGAAAGATAGAAAAATATATTCTCTTTATCCGTCATTCCCTCCTGAACAAGCACAATCTTTTTCTTGCGTATATTCTTCGGAATAATCAAATCACTGCATGTAAGAACCAAATCATAGTTTTCTCTTTCACCCTTATAGTCAACCCTCAGCCCATTCTGCTCCAGATATATCTCTGTATTCCTTTTAAAACTCCCGCCAAGTACCGTAAAATCAAGCAATCCACGTTTTGCTAAAAACCCCTCAAGACCATCAGCATAATATGGAGTAAAATAACAATTATACTTATCTTCAAGATACAACGATATCTGATGCATCATCTTTGTCTGATTCAGCGAACCGCATATAAACAATATATTCATTCTTCTGTCAATCTAATTTAATTATACAATTTATAAATTTCATCTGTTAAGACTATAAAGGAATTATTATTAAAATGTAAAATGATATGGTAATTTTAAGGATAATGAAATTATACTTTCCATTTGGCATAGTAATCAATTTTATTACCTATTCCTAACCCAATAAACTTATACCCGTGAAGTTTAAACCTCTTGTGAGCAAAGAATTAATTTATATATATAATTAGAATCTTGTCACATTAGTCACAACAGGCAAATTCTTTTCTACTGAACCCCTACTTTTCTCTATTCTCTTATCATTCTCATTATTCATTAAAGTCCTATTCCCATTATCACTATATGTTTGTTCACTCCATTTAATAATCTTGGCTTCTATCTCTTCTTTAGATACTGAGTATCTCTCCCTACTCTGTCTAATTATCTCTTCTTTGTTTCCCATCTTGCTATATCTAATATTTAAAGATTTTGCACTAAATGGTTTAGATGTCATTCCATTTATACATAGTTTTGTATACATAGAATGTGCTTCTAAAGAAACTAAATCATCAGCACTAAATATAGGACTAAATTCATTTGCTAGGATACCTGCATCTGCCTGACTCACTACAAAAGTAGATAGTGTTCCTACATTACCAAAGATTGCCTGTCTAACTGTTAATGGTATCTGATCAATATATTGATTTGTCATAGTGAGATTAAGTCTAAACTTTCTTGCTTCAGAGAGTATCTTTGCAAAAGAATCTGTAGCAAAATTCTGAAATTCATCAACATATAAAAAGAAGTCATTTCTATTCTCAATTGGTGTATCTATTCTTTCCATTGCTGTTGATTGTAACCTTGTGATTATCATACCTCCAAGAAGTGCAGAACTCTCCTCTCCTATCTTTCCTTGTGCAAGATTAACAAGCAGTATCTTTTTGTTATCCATAATATCTCTTAGGTTTATTGATGATTTAACTTGACCTACTATATTTCGAATTACTGATGATGATAGAAATCTCCCCACCTTATTCTGTATAGGTGCAAGAGATTCTGATACTAATTTCGGATTTTGAGACATCTGAGCAAATTCTTCTTCCCAGAATTTTAATAATATAGGATCTTTAACTTGTTTTAAAATGAATTTACGATAGTTTTTATCCATTAATATTCTCATAACTGTTAGAAGTGTTGTACCTTGTGCTTCAAGAGATGTTGCAACAGCATTTGTTAAAAGATACTGTAATCTTGGTCCCCAAGACATACCAAATTGTTTTTTAAAGACTTCAACAACACCATCAGCTACAAGATCTCTCTGTGCACTATCATCTAATTCCAAAAGATTAAATCCTATTGGATATTTAGTATCACTAGGATCAAAATATATCACATCGTTTATTCTTTCTTTAGGTATATAGTCTAATAGTTCCTCTACAGTTTCGCCGTGTGGATCAATAAAACAGGCACCATCACCAGCAAGAACATCTGATATAAACATATTTTTAAAGAGAGTTGATTTACCAACACCTGTCTTTCCCAACAAATACATATGCCTTCTTCTATCTTCTCTTTTAATACCAAAATCAATTCTCTGTCCTCTATAATCAGTTGTTCCAAAGAAATTAATATCTTTATCATTTTTATCTACAGGAAGATCCATAGGAGGCTCTGCTTTTCTAGCCCTACTCCAAACAATATTTGGAGTCTCTACAGTAACATTAGGAAGATGAAATACAGATGCTAACTCTTCTATATTTAAAATATCTTCAGCAGTTGCAGAGAGATATCTACTAGTGTACTCTTTGTACACTTGTTGAGGTGCAATAGTTAAATGGGAATGTATAAAACTATTTAAATGGGCTGTTGTAAATTGTTTAAAACTTGCAACAATATCCCTTAGTATCTGTTCAGATCTTAATTGATCTGTTGATTTTGTAATAATTCTAAAACCTACTTCAAAGCCCTGCTTTAACATCTTATTCTCTACTTGTGATAGTTCCTCTTGTTGCCCAGGAGCTAATTTAACTACCTCTTTTTGACTCTGTTTACTACTATCTGTATTCAATGATTTAGATATATTTTTTAAGAAAGAATTCAGCATGGCAACAATATCAACACTTCCAACACTCTTCCCATCTTTAATTGCTACAATGTAATCCTTAGATTTTGATTGCCAATAATTAGATATTGGTCTAACTAATATTTGAACCCATGCTTCCTCATTTAATTTCAAATCTGATATTGCACTTGTAATTGCAGCAAGAGGATCTACTTCAAAATTTCTAAATGTTTTAATTGGAAATATATAATCTTTATCCAACTCTATCATGCCTGTAGAAACAAATGTTTTCACACCACTTTGTTTTTGAGTATAATCCTGAACATATCTAATCTCAGCATTTGGATATTGAGCATATATCTGCCCTTCAATGAATTGGGATAGATGATGAGGAGCAACAACAAAAAATCTAATACCTTCATTACCCATTGACACAATCTCAAAGCTAATCAAGTCTAAAGATTTCTTAGCCTCCTCCATAATTCCATGCAAAGAAGCAAACATCTGTTCTGCAGCAAGAGGTGTTTTATCATTCTCTCTTGGCACAAGTATTTGCATATAGTTTGGATTCCTTATCTCTTCAAATACCTTTATCTCCTCAGGTTTCTTTCCATAACTAAATACAAAAACAATGAATAACAAGGAAAGAATTATGATTACAAATAGTGCTACTAACATAAGAATATAATATAGAAAAAGATGTAATATGACAATGGATAAATACTATTTCCATTCAATTTTATTACCAATATCTTTTCCAAGAACAACAACAAAATCTCCTGTTGTTATAAATGATGGATTAGCATTAATAATTTCTACATCACTTCCAACAGTATCAATAATAACATCCTTTGTTATTGGAAATTTATCATTTGTAATATATACGGTTGTTCGTTCATATATATCAGGAGCATTATCATACCTAATAACATTTATACCGTTATTTGATAGTAATCTTTTATATCTAAATGCTAAACCTGATATATCACTACCATTATAGACTTCTACCCTACTTAGCTCAGCATTATACTCTCTACTCTTTAACTTACTTAATACATTAACATATTGTGCATCTATAACTTGAGTATTAATAACTGAGACATTTCTAGCTAAAGAGCTATCGTATATCTCACTTGTACTATTATTTAAAGATACATCAATTGAATTAATCCCTCCCACAGAAAGACTATCTCTTAATGAAGTTATATATCTAATCAACTCATATGTATTCATATTAGATTCAATAGCAGCAAAAAATGATTTATGTTCATTATAATTAGTAAATATTGAGAGAGATGAGAATCTAGACATAAATGAATGAAGTAGCAATGATTCGTTAGATATATCATTTATATATAGTTTACTTATATCAGATCTAGAGAATTCAGCAATATCACCATATATATTTGAATAATTATTTAGGTTATTAGAATCTATCCAAATATAATCATTAATTGGAAGGCCAATATTTTGAACAAGTTGCCATATTGTGTATTCTCTATATCTATCAGGGGATACTAAAGTACTAGCATATTTCAAATTAGAAATGGATAAACGAGAACTCAAATTACTACCTGAATAATCATAAACATATACCCACCAAGGTATATAATAGACCATTAAACTAGCATTTTCTTTATTCTCAGAAACTAACCAAACACCTAATATTTTATCCTCTTGTGGAGATTCTAGGATTATCATAGTTGTTCTAGCTACTACAACATCTTTTTGAAGAATAGGTCTTTGTAATAAACAAACAGAGCAATTAGGTTTAATAGTAAGGATATTAAATATCACAAATATCATATATATTATCAGTGCAATGGTAACAATAAACAAAGATATTAGTAGTATTTTAATATAATTAATATTTGAAAAGAAAGATTTAATATTTAATATTGACTCACTCGTTGATCTATTTTTTCTAGAACTCTTCTTCATCATAATTAATAATGACACATATAGAGGCAAATATAAAGGTGTTATATACGTTAAGAATAACACCCTATATAATACACAAAGCCAAATACACAGCTTTTTACACAAGAAAGGTATGGTCTGTTATTATCAACTAGATGTTACAATTAGGTAATATAAAATAGTTACTATTTCAACATATTCCTAGTAATGCAGAATGATAATCTAAAAGACAGACTAGGGATTACTCAATTTATTTAATATAGATGTATTGCACGACAGTATGAACAAGTATTTTATACACCATTATGAATGCCGTTATAGCAGCAATAATATGAAAATAATTTACTAGTATAAATTCATATACTATATTCTCACTCTTTATCAAGATATAGCCCATAGGATTATCAGAGTACTGTGTATGATTTTTTAATTCCATCTCTATCAACAAATGATAGATGAACTGATTTAAGTGAAATTTGATTTGAATTTTGACCTGATTTTTTTGAATATAATGTATCACCTACGATAGTATATCCTAGTGATTTAAGTGTTGCCCTTATCTGATGCATTCTTCCTGTTACTATTCTAATTAATACTTCATTATTATTATATAAATATATGTGTGAAATAGCCCTTTTACCATTACCAGAGGTATTAAATACCATTCTCTTTCTATTTGAATCCGATCTTGATATATACCCCTCTACCCTATCCCAAGAATCCCCATTAATGTAACCATCTATCAATTCCTTAATGTTTCCTTTTCTTATATTTCCATGATCTTGATCAATAACAGCATGATATATCTTAGTTACATTATGATTTTCAAAAAGTGATTTAAGAAATAATTGATATTCTCTATTTTTTGCAATAATCATGAGTCCTGAGACACCTTTATCAAGTCTATGCACTATCCCAGCCCTCTCAATACTACTATCATACTCTCCTTTGCTTTCTAAATACCCTTTTATATAATTAGCTAATGTACCATTATAGTTATTACTACCCGGATGTACTATAATTCCTGATGGCTTATCTATTATTATATAATTCTCATTTTCAAATATTATATTAAGTGGATATTCTTCACTAATTATATTATTCTCATCTCTTTCTTTTATATCATTCTTAATACCTTCAATATCAATATCTATACAATCATTTAACTGTAATCTATATGACTTCTTTCTATACTCTCCATTTACCTTAATATATTTATCTAAATATTTTTCTACAGAAGATCTATTTAATTGAATGTTTAGTGATGAAATATAACTATCTAATCTCTCATCACGACCATTTAATTCATTAATTATATATTGCATATATACATTATACCTTACATTGACGAAGATAAATACTATGAGATATAATCTCATCCTTAATCATTTATATGTAAATCATTATTATATTTAATTAAGTTAAGCTCATTCACAATTATTGAAGACTATCTTGTGAAGAAATTTCAAGAGAATATTCAATATTGTTTGTACACTCTTTGGGGGTATGCACTATGTAGTAACAATTGATTAATATATAGTGCACACTCTCGAAAGAGAAATCTATGTGCAAAAAGGAGGTGACTCCAATGAAAAGGAAGCTTTTAGCAGGACTAGCAGTCTTAGCCCTGTTGGCAACCCAGTTGGGTTGCTACAGGGCGTTAGAGCTGATGGGACTTGGATAGTCTCCATCAGCTCTAAAAGGGAGTTCGTCATATTGATAAAATTTCATTGAAAAATGAAACCCAAAATATGATGAACTCCCTTGAAATCCCCTTTATCTATTTATATCCTAATTGGTGTATTAGGTGTTATTACAGGTTTAGATTTAATAACTGTTTGTATAACTTCAATATTTCTATTCATATCAAAGAGATAGAATAGTAGACTAAATACCCCCCAACCTAAATATACATACATATGAATTAAATCAGATTGAGCTAATGGTATTGTAAATGTAAAATAGAAGAGATATGCAATAATTACAAAAAGACTAATTAATGTCCAAATAAAGTAGATTCTTTGATTCTTCTCATGATTCTTTCTATATATAGAGTACATAACAATAGAGATAATTTGAGTAATACAAATAATAATAAACAAACCAATACCAAATTTATAAACTTCAAAATATTCTGAAAATATACCAGATATAATGAGTATCATTGAGAATGCTACTGTAGATGATGACATAATAGCACCCATTATTTCTCTCCATCTCCATCTTTTTACAAAGAATGCATATATTGTTGAAAATATAACATAGCTAACGAACATAGGAAATAGTTGTAATTCAAGTACCCCATTATTCCATAAATTAAAATATTTCCAAGGAAGTAATCTAAAGAAAAATATACCATCTGAATATCTTTCATATGGAGATATAGACCATGGTAATCCAATGAAATCATCTACATTTGAAAATATAAACATAATCCTTCCCCATATAATCATTACAATAATTGCAATAATATACATATCAAAAACAGAATTTCTATCTTTACCTGTTACTTTTGCATCACTCCAAAACACATATAAAGCAATAAATATAATTAATAAGAAAGGAAGTATTGGTCCTAAAAATTCTAATCCAATTTTTATATAGCTCTCTATATAATTCATTATCTCTTTTTATTTTTCTTTTTATTTTTTTTATTCTTCTTTGTACTCTTTAGTACCTCTTCTTGTTTCTTTTTCTCATTAAGTTCTTTTGCCATCTCCCTCTTTTTCCTATTATTTTCTTTAATCTTCTCCATTTTGATATTAATACTTTCTTTGATTGTATTAAATCTCTTAGTGATATTATCTACAAAACTTTCTTTTGTATTCTTTTCTAATTTCTCTTCCTTCTCTATTGTTTGTGATGTTACTATTGTATCTCTGACATATGAATTCTTTGCTCCACACTTTGAACAATATTTCCAATATCTATCAACATTAGAACCACATTCACTACACTTTGTTTTAACTACTTCACCACAATTAGGACAATTCAGAAAACCAGGTTGTAATGGGAAAGCACATTTAGGACAATCATATAATTCTGCAGTTTCATATAACAGATATCTCTTTTCTAAATCTGTCCAATATTGCTCTTCAAGTGTACTTTTAGGTCTAATAATTAAATATATTAATAATCCTGGAATATTAAATACTAAAACTAAAAAGGAATATAATAATATTGTTCCTCTACTATATGATCTATCTCTTGCATCTAAAAATACCCAAGCTGTTACAAAAAACCAGAATACTACAAGTGATGCTAATACAACAGAAAGAATTATATTAAAATCTAATGATACAATTCCATCAAATATATTCATAAATATCTCTTCAAATCTCATATATAAAGGTAATAAATATTAATTAGGTATATGGTCGAGGAGGGAGTTGAACCCTCACACTATTGCTAGTACTGGATTTTGAGTCCAGCGTGTCTGCCAGTTCCACCACTCGACCAATATATGTTGATTATACTATGAAAAGTGAAATTAATTAATAACTAATGAAATATATTACACACAAGCTTGAGTAAAACCTATAGCAATAGTATAATACATGCATTAAATTAATTGATAAACGAACATGAAAAAGAACTCGACAGCTCTCGCTTTATTATTTGGCTTTATAGTCTTGGCTGCAAATACAATTGATGAGGTTAGAGATTTTTGGAAAGTATTCCAAATATACAATGAGATGAATAGACAATCTGAACCATTTACATATACAACTGAAGATGGAAAAGAACTAAAATATGCAAGACCTGAGTGGTGTAAAACCTGGGTCGCAACAGTAGAATCCAATGAAAGATTAATGAATACAAATGATTTTGGACAAGCAGTTGAGGAATATGCAAAAAGAGCATGTGAAAAACAGGTCGGCAACACAATTAGAATGATTGAAGATGAATGGTCAGGCCAGAGAAATAAGTAATAGACGATATATATATTATTTATCTTTTTTCTCTCTAAACAAATTCCTATAACTTGCAAACTCTTTAACGA
>CAZJKB010000027.1:0-8643 GCA_964546485.1 uncultured Candidatus Saccharibacteria bacterium
GTAGAATTGGAGAAAGAGTATCGTTTATGAGTGAGGATTTCCCACTGCCTGACACTCCGGTGATAGTTACTAGTTTATGTAGGGGTATTTTAATATCTACAGATCGTAGGTTATGGGTCTTTACACCGTTTAGTACCAGGTACTTACTATTTTCCCTATTCTTTTTTATTTGTTTCATATTAAGCCCAACATCAAGAGAGTTGTTCAGGTATTTAGCAGTCAGTGTTTCCTGTTGCTTAATATCTTTTATTGTACCTTCTGCGACTATATGACCACCGTTATTTCCGGCCTCTGGTCCTACATCTATAATCCAATCTGCATTTTCTATTGTGTCATAGTCATGTTCAACAATTACTACAGAATTACCAATATCTCTTAAATTCTTTAATGATTTTATTAGACTATCTACATCCTTTGAATGTAGCCCAATGGAAGGTTCATCTAGTACATATAGTACACCAGTTAATCCTGTACCTATCTGAGATGCTAGTCTAATTCTTTGTGATTCTCCTCCTGATAGTGTATTTGCTTTTCTATTAAGTGAGAGATATGTAAGTCCTACATCTTCTAAGAATTGTAATCTTGATACTATTTCTTTTAATATTGGTAGAGATATCTCTTTATCATTACCTTCAAGTTTAATATTTTTAAAAAATGATAATGAATTACTTATTTGCATAGAAGTTAGTTCATCAATATTTTTATCATTTATTGTTACTGCTAATGAGTATGGTTGTAATCTTTTACCATTACATTCATTACAATCTTTCTCTATCATATATTTTTCTATCTCACTTCTTACATAATCTGATGTTGTCTCTTTGTATAGTCTTTCAAGTTGGGGAATTACACCTTCGTATTTAGTTTCATACATTCTGAGCATTCCTTGTTTATTTCTGTATTGAATACTATATTTTTCATTTACTCCATTTCCATAGAATATTAAATCAAATACCTCTTTTGAATATTTACCTATATGTGTTTTTAAATCAAAATTGTGTTGTTTTGATACCTCTTGTAGTGTAGTTAATGTCCAAGATTGTTCAGTTGTTCTATTTGACCATGGAAATATACCACCTTCTAGGATGCTCAATTTAGGGTTGTATATACTGTTAAGGTCTATTTCCTTGATTGTTCCAAGACCTGCACATTTAGGGCATGCTCCGTGTGGAGAATTGAATGAGAACGATGCTGGTTTGATCTTAGGAAATGATATCTTACATTCAAAACATGTATTATTTTCGGAATAGAAGAGGGAGGTATCGTTAATATTTACTTTTACTTCCCCATCAGCCATATTGGTTGATAGTTCTATTGCATCTGTTAATCTTCTATTAAATTCTTCATTATTTTCATTAAATATTAATCTATCAATTACTAAATCAATATTATGTTTAATATTCTTATCTAGGTTTATATTCTCTATTTCATCTAATGTATAGTTTTCATTATCTATGATTATTCTTAAAAATCCTTTATTGAGTAGTCGTTCAAATAGATCTTTGAATTGTCCTTTTTGTCCCTGAATGATAGGGGATGTTATTATTAATCTATCTCCTACTTTAAGTTTATTAATAATGTCATTGGTTATTTGATTAATTGTTTGTGATTGTATAACTCTATTACAATTAGGACAGTGAGTTATACCAATATGACCGTATAGTAGTCGGAGGTAGTCATAGATCTCTGTAATCGTACCTACTGTAGATCTAGGATTTGAACCTGAAGTTTTTTGATCTATTGATATTGCAGGACTAAGTCCAGTTATTGATTCAACATCAGGTTTTTCCATTAATCCTAAGAATTGTCTTGCATATGAGGATAATGATTCAACATATCTTCTTTGTCCTTCAGCATATAATGTATCGAAAGCAAGTGAGGATTTTCCACTACCTGATACTCCAGTTATTACCACAAGTTTATTTTTTGGTATTTTAACTGATACATTCTTTAGATTATGTACTTTTGCATTTTTAATCTCAATATATTCTTGCATAACTCTAATTATATCATTTTTATATTTAATAATCTTTGGTAAAATATGTATATGCACCTGTAGCTCAATTGGATAGAGCAACACACTCCTAACGTGTAGGTTGTCGGTTCAATTCCGGCCGGGTGCGTTTAGATCTCGTGTTTGATTACTCTATATGATTTTTCAAGTTGTTCAATAGAATACATATCATCCAAGGAAGGATTTGTTCTCCACAATATGTTTTTGTATTCAGTATTTGTAGGTAGTATATTTATTAAATTCTCATTATCTTTATCAATTATATATTGGCTATCTTCTGAATTTGTAAAAGAGATTATATTTCCATTTTCCCATTTTATATCCTTAATATCTGTTGGAATATTTGATAGTTCTTTTATTCCCAGTTGTGTTATTGGATCTGATTCTTCTTTATTAATATTGTATATAAAATATCGCTTTGCATTGTTACTTAGTATTATTGATTTATCATTTCCTAGTGCATTAACTAATTGAGCTGGTTGATTGTATATAACTACATATTTTTGTTCTTTAGTTATATACCAATATGTTGCATAGTCAGTTTTTATATATATACCTTCTAGATTTGGTAATACATTAAATTCTTTAATTTCGCCAACAAAAAGTGTACTTTCAGGGGAGAGGGAGAATTGCTTATACTCAAGAGTATATTTTTTAATATTATCGATAAATGATTGATCCGTTTTATAGTATATATTATCTAATATGGTTTTCTTGTTTCCTCCATTTATATTGTACTGATCAATTCTATATGATTTAATACTATCTTTTTCTTGTTTTGCTAATACATAGAAATTATTTTGTGTATCTATATTCCAAATAACTGAGCTATTATCAATTGTCTTTTTATATAATATCGATTTTGCAAATGAATCTAAATCCATTGAAATTATTTCATCTTTTGATTCTAGTATTATATGTGAATTACTATTTGTCCAAGATATTTTATATGTATTAATATATCCTTCAAGTTCAATGTATTCGTAATTATTTGCAGTTTTTTCAGTATTTAATAGTACATATTTTATCTCCTTTGTTGTTTTTTTTGTTTGTGTATTTTCAATTGTTTTTGTTTCTTTAAAAAGAATATCTGTTGCATCATTTGAATATGATACTACTTCAATATTTATATTCTTATTTGGTGTTTTATATACTAGAGATGGGTTAGGGGAGAAGTCCCAAAAGTTTCTTCTTGTATCCACTCTATATACCTCTAAGAGGCCGTCAGGTGTTTCTTCTATTATTATGAATTTATTTCCATATTCTGGATTTATTGTCTTTATTATTTTATTCTCACTTTCAAAGATTGTTGTTCTAATAGGTTGCTTTCTTATCATTTTAACAATTACTGGGGTTGATTTCTCTGATATTACTTTGATCTCTTTCTCTATATCATAATATCCCTCTTTTATTAGTTTAATTTTTACTAATCCTTCTTCAATATAGTTAACTATTTTAGATGTTTCTCCCTTGTCTACTCCATTTATGTATATTCTTGCTCCTGTAGGTTTTGTTTCAAAATTAATAATACCTGTTCTTTTGACAGTATTATCATTTAGACTAAAGCTATATCCATTTGCATATAGATATATTAGAGTTGCACCTCCAACGAAAATAATTGATATGAATAGTACTGAGAAAATATTTTTAAGAATATTTAATAATTCCAATGCTTTTTGTTTCATAGTTTTAGATTATACCATATCTAATATTCATGATATAATACTACAAATACTATGACTGGGAGAATGGGCCCAAGAGTAGAGAACAGAACAGGTTAAATCTAAGTATGGGATTCGTAAGACTGCGTTAATGTCTAAACTGATGAATAAGTTAGTTAAGGTAATTGAATATTACAAAGTGAGGTGGCACCACGATATACATTCGTCCTCATATAGATGGTATATTATATTAATATATATTATCTATATGGGGATTTTTTATTTTATAAATTAATTATTATGAATACATATAATAGAATACTTGAAATATTGAAAAGTAAGGGTATTAAGTATCAAGAAGTAGATCAAACAGCTGCAACAAATAGATCTGTTGATGAATTAGTTAAAGTTACAGGTATGAAATATAGGGAAGGGATGTCTACTCTTTTCTTTAAAGATGAAACAGGCAGATATATAGTTATTTTGCGAAGAGATGATAGAAATCTGAAAAGTGGGGAAATTAAAAAGGTGCTTGGAATTAAGAGTTTGAATTTTGTAGAAGAAAGAGAATTAGAATCATTAGGATTTGAAGCAGGATTAGTCTCTCCTGCAATTCTTGGAGAGTTACAAAAAGAGAATAATGTAATTATTGTAGTAGATTCTATGGTATTACAAATGAGTAGTATTATCTGTGGTATTGCTAAAGAAGGATATGCATTGAAAATACAAAAAGATGATTTGTTAAAAATTCTTGGGGAATATAAAGTTCTTGATATTACTGAACCTAATCCTAAAAGACAAGATGATGTAAAAAAGAGAATATTAACTGGTGATCGACCTACTGGTAAATTACATATTGGTCATCTATTTGGTTCACTACTCAATAGAGTGAAATTACAGGATGAGTATGAACAATTTGTATTAATTGCTAATATACATGCTTTAAGTGATAATGCTGATAATCCTGATAAGGTAAGAGAAAGTATTGAAGAACTTCTATGTGATTACTATGCTGTAGGTATAGATTTTGATAAAACAACTGTATATATTCAATCAGAAGTTCCTGAGGTGCATGAAATATTTATGTATATTTCTAATTTTGTTTCATATCAAAGTATTCTACATAATCCTACAATTAAGACAGAGATTAAACAGAATAAAATGGAAGAAAGTACACCTCTTGGTTTCTTTGTATATCCTATTCATCAAGCAGCAGATATTCTTTGTGTAAATGCAGATTTAGTACCTGTTGGCAGAGATCAAGCACCTATGATAGAGGATACTAGAGAGATTGCCAGAAGGTTTAATAATCAATATAAAACAAAATTATTGAATGAACCAAATGCACTATTTGGAGTTGAGGTTAATGTGCCTGGAGTTGATGGTAATGCAAAAATGAGCAAGAGTTTGAATAATTGTATATATTTATCTGATAGTGAAGAGGAACTAAAAAAGAAGGTTATGAAAGTATATACAGATCCTAATAGAATAAGGGCTACTGATAAAGGAAATGTAGAAGGTAATGTAGCTTTTTCATATATGGATCTATTTAATGAAGATATAAATGAGGTTGAAAAGTTAAAAAATCTATATAGAAATGGAGAGATATCAGATGTTGCAATAAAAGAGAGATTATTTGAAGTAATGAATGAGAAACTTAAACCTATTAGAGAGAGAAGAAAGAAAGCAGAAGGAATGAAAAAAGAACTATTATTAAAAGCACTAGAAGGAAGTATGAAAGTTAGAAAAGTTGCTAGAGGTATTGCAGATCAAATGAAAGATGCTATGAAGATTAAATTCTAAATGATATAATACATACAATGTTTACAATAAAACAAGAAATAAAGTTTAATTCTTGGCGAAGCCTCTAAAATTAGAGGTGGTTTTGTAAATACATTTTTCAATTTTCAATAAATATTTTTTACATATTCCACATTGGGCTGGTAGTTTGAATTGGTTAAAATAATAGTCTCCAAAACTATAGTTACGGGTTCGATTCCCGTTCAGCCTACCATTTTTCAAATTAAATTATTAATTAAATTATTATGTTAGAACAAATGAATATAATCGAAGAGCAAAAAAACAGATTAAAGAATGATATATATGAAGTGCAAATACTAAATAAAGATATAAAGATAGGTGATTTGCCTAATTATTTATCATCCATAAGATTGGAGAGTACAGAATACCAAGCTAAAATCAATAATCCTGATATCAGAACAATTAAGGCAATTATGAAATATAAAAGACCTAGTGATTATATTGTTGCTGTTAGGGAGTATGCAGGATTATCAAGTGATGCAAGTCAGGGGGATATAGCTAAGGCATCTGTTGAGTATGAGCATGCACTTAAGACATCTATTACTTCTACAGATATATATGAATATTATAGAGGTAATGTAATTGCCTCCATTGAAAAATCTCTGGATTACTGCCTTTGGTGAAGCTATTGAACAATTCCCTCATGATTATGAGAAACAAAGATCTTATGCATTAGCAATTATCTATACTCAAAATTTTATGGTGTTTGAGAAAAAAGATGTTTCGATGAAAAAGATGATAATTGAGGCATTAAGAGAAAATAAACCTATTAAATATTATATTCCTCAGTGTATGAGGTATTATTATGATGAAAATGGAGAATTACAGATAATTGGTAGTATTGATGATTTTAAATATATAGGAGGAAATGGAGAACAGTATATTAAATATAGTTCTGAATTTACCAATTCTATAAATAAAAAACTTGAGATACCATTTATTCTTAAATTATTTGGTTTACCACTAGATATTGAATTAGTGGTTATGGATAATGAACTTCTGAGATATCGAGATAAATATAATGAAGAGAACATTTCCAAAATAATTGCATTTACCAAAGAGTTAAGTGATAGATTGTCTGTGTCTGATATAACTGTATCTAGTTCTTTGCAAGTATTTGGTAATCCTATTGTTGAGGGTTTCTGTCCTCATATTGGCACAAGTATTGATGAGATGATAAATATATTAATTAGTATGGGCATAACAAAAAAAACTATTCAAGTATCTGCTGGTAACTCATATACAAGATATAACAGAGATAATTCTAGAAATACATACTATCGAAGTATTGAATTCGCATATATACAAGAAATATTTGGTTTGTTTGAAGCATATTTTCATGGTTTAAAAATGGTAAGGAACTCACAAGAAAATAGTGGGATTTTAATTGAAATACCACATGGGGCTGATGATATTATGACAGTATTAAAAAAGATAGATAATATTTGTCCTTTTAGCAAGAGAGGAGTATAATTCTGTACTTAATTATTATAGGATTTATTGCGATGTTACAAGGAGCACCTAAACCTATTCAAAATGTCCAAAAGGGATTTGGAAATGTTTTGAATGAGCCATATAAATATATACTAATGGGTCCTTTGGCATTGGTATTAGAACAACAAGCACAAAATTTAGCAGAGTCTTTACAAATTTTTTCACCCGAAATGGTTACCACTCTTTTAAAAATACCTATAGGAATTAGTATGTTGGCTGGTTTTGTAGTCTTGAGTAATATTTTAAGAGTATCTTTTTTGAATGAAGATGTTAAAAAGATAAAGAAGGATATTGGTGATTTATTCTTTTCTAAAGAAGCTGCAATATCAATGGTAATAGCAACTCTTTTACTTTTATCTTCAACCGCAAATAAAGAAAATTATGTATGTACACAAGTAGATGGTGGTTTTACAAGTCCTGGTAATACATTGATTGATTATAAATATGAGCCAGCCGTATTAAATCCTGATGGTCTAATAGATCCTGATACTTGTGAAAGAAGTGTAGTAGGTGCAATACAAGAAGAAGCTTTTGGGTTAGGTCTTGCTTCTGCGGTATTCTTGGTTGGAGCCGGTTTTAGAAAAAGATATTCTTAATAATTCTCTATTTCAATTTCTCATTATGATATAATCAAAATATGAGTATTTTTGGTAAAAAAGTTGGAATTGATTTAGGTACTGCAAACTCCATTGTTTTTGTTGAGGGAGAGGGTGTAGTACTCATGGAACCCACAGTTGTTGCTATTGATGTAAATAAATTTCAGGTAATTGCAGTCGGACAAGAAGCTAAAGAGATGATTGGTAAGACACCGGATAATATTGTTGCAAAAAGACCTCTTAGAAATGGTGTCATTGCAGATTCAAGAGTGACAGAAGCTTTACTTCGATATTTTTTAAATAAAGGACTTGGATATTCTAGATTCTTTAAACCCGAGGTTATGATAAGTGTGCCTGCCGGTATTACATCTGTAGAAGAAAGAGCTGTTCTAAAAGCTGCGTATAGTGCAGGAGCAAGGAAAGTAAATCTTTTACCTGAACCTATACTTGCTGCTCTTGGAGCTGGTTTGCCTATTAATACATCGTCAGGAAATATGATTGTAAATATGGGTGGAGGAACAGCAGAAATAGCTGTTATATCACTTGATGGTATTGTTGAGTATAGATCATTAAGGATAGCAGGAGATGCTTTAAACGAAGCAATAATTGCATATATGAGAAGAAAGAGAGGACTCTTAATTGGAGAACAAACAGCTGAGTATATTAAAATGGAAATAGGGAGTGCATTAAAAGTTGAAAAACCAAAGAGTATAGAGATTAAAGGTAGAGATGCTATTGCCGGTATGCCAAAATCAATAAAGATTGATTCAAATGAGATTGCAGAAGCATTAAAAACACCATTGTCAAAAATTATTATGGCGATTAAGGAAGTTTTAGAAAAGACTCCTCCAGAATTGTCTGCTGATATTATGGATAGAGGTATGGTAATGAGTGGAGGCACTTCATTACTTAAAAATCTCGATAAGCTGTTTACAAAAGCAACAGGTGTTCCAGCTCATATTGCTGATGATGCACTTTTTTGTGTTGCAAAGGGTACTGGTATAGCTCTTGAATTAGTATCTTCAGGTCAAAGAAGTTTTAGTAAATCAGAGCATCG
>CAZJKB010000028.1:0-8428 GCA_964546485.1 uncultured Candidatus Saccharibacteria bacterium
CACAATTTATTCAATTTAGAAACAATATTCCTGTAAATACTACGGTAGAAGAATTTACAAGTATTTTTGGTAAACCAAGTATTAATGAAATAGAGAAATATTCATTAATAAAGAATAGGGTCAATAATGATGTTTTAGAAAAGAAATTAGAGATATTATATAAATATAGAGATATGCTATTTATTTCAGATTGGGTTAGGTATGTTGGTGTGACAGGCTCTATTGCAGCAGGTAGTGTTAAGGAAGATGATGATATAGATATATTTGTTGTGGTTAGAAATGGACGAATGTGGATATATCGAGGATTGATGTTGCTTAAAATGATTGGTAAATCTAGAAAAGCAAGAAAGGATTATCAAAGAGATCTTTTTTGTATAAATATGATAATTGAAGAAAGAGGTTTGAAATTTGAGGAGGATTTATTTACATTCCATGAATTAATGATGATGAAAAATGTATTTAATTATGCATATAAGGATTATATATTGAGTATTAATAAATGGATCAAGAAATTTGGGTATAGAGAAAGTAATGTCTCTCTTAGTGGTTATTACCCTGACTCGAAGATCTCTTGGAAACTCAGATTAGCTAATTGGGGAGCATATGTTGCTCAAGTATTATATATGATTCTATTAAATCATAAACCCAATCTTGAGAAGATAAAGAAGGAGAATAAAGAGGGGAAGATACAGTTTTATAGACCAGGATTTAAAGAAGAAAAATTAAAGCTAATTAATAGTATTTAAATCTATTGTGATTGCATTATCTATTATATTTTGAGGAAGATATTCCTTTTTTATTGTTGTAAGAAAGATCTGTTGGTTTAATTTAATAATTCTATCCAGAATAATTTCTGTATTTCTATTATCTAGTTCTGAAGGTACATCGTCTAACAGGATAAGTGGGATTATATTATATTTTAATTTGATATATTCATTTATACTAAATAGCATAGATATTATTGCTAATCGTTTTTCTCCTCTAGATCCATATCTTTTTATATTCTTCTGAGTATTTATTTCCCAATCATCCCTGTGTACACCTACATTTGTATATCCTAGTGCAATATCTTTATTATATGATTTTTCCATCTGTTCATTAAAACTATTCTCATTATCTATCGATGTTATGTATTTAAGGTTAATCTCATCGTTGGATATATCTTTAAAAAATTGCTCTCTTACTCTGTTAATTCGTAATCCTATTTCTATCAATTGTTTTGTCCATATCTCTAGTTCTTGTGTTTGTTGTGGGATAGTTCCTGTGTTATATAGTATCTTTGATAGTCTCTTTATATATGCATTTCTATGCTTTAATACTTTATTGTATTTACTTATATCATTACTATATTCAAGATTGAAATGTGAGATTGTATTATCTACAAATTCTCTTCTTTTTGAAGGAGAGATCATGAGTATTTCAATTAGTTCCGGACTGAATAATATACAGTATTGATTATGGAAGAATTTTCTTGAATTTGTTGTTGTATTATCAATTTTTAATACTCTTTTATTTCCATCTCTATATATGCTTTTAATATTTTCATAATTCTCTATCTCTATTCTAAATCCTGTATCAAGTATGCTATCTAAATCTTCACTATTATGTTTTATATCACTAAAATCATTCCAAGGAGAGTTCCCTGTTGTTATTATATGTAATGCTTCAAGAATAGTGCTTTTTCCTTTTGTATTATCACCACTTAATACTACAATTTGTGAATTAGTCTCTAGATTGAGTGATTTAAATTGTCTAAAGTTATTAACTTTAATATATCTGATCATGTTTTTAATATTGCCAAAAATGCACCTTGAGGTATACTTACTTTACCTATTTGTCTTAATCTCTTCTTTCCTTTTTTCTGTTTCTCTAGTAATTTCATTCTTCTTGTATAATCTCCTCCATATAGTTTTGCTGTAACATCCTTTCTAACTGCACTTACATCTTCTCTCGCAATTACTTTTGACCCTATTGCTGCTTGTAGTGGTACAGAAAACTGTTGTCTTGGTATTTCATCTTTCATTACAGAAAGCAGTTTTGTTGCTCTACCTCTTGCTCTATCTTTTGTTTCAAGGAAACTTAAAGCCGGTATTTCCTCTCTATTTACTAAAACAGCTACCTTTACTAAATCGACAGGGAAGTAGTCTATGAATTCATATTCCATTGATGCATACCCACTAGTTATATTCTTTAATTGATCAAAGAAATTTGAGATTAATGATGCAAGAGGAATATCATAGTGTATATTTATATAGCTTTCAGTCATTATATTTTGACCTGAACTGTTTAAGTATATTGTATTTACATATTGTCCTCTATGATTTTGAGCTAACTCCATAATAGCTCCAATATATTTTTCTGGGGAGAGTATCTCAAGTCTTACCCATGGTTCCCTTATCTCTTTTATAGATGAGGGATCAGGTAGCTCTTGAGGTGTTTGAATAACTATCTCTTCTCCATTTGTTTTTGTTACTTGGTACTCTACAGTAGGGGCTGTAATTACTAAATCTACATCATATTCTCTTTCTAGTCTTTCTTGAACAATTTCCATGTGTAGAAGACCTAAAAATCCACATCTAAACCCTGCACCTAACATATTTGATCTCTGATCTGTAAATGTTAATGATGCATCATTTAGTGATAGTTTATTTAATCCAATCCTTAGTTCTTCATATTCATTACTCTCAGATGGGAAGAAGGAGGCAAATACATTGGGCTTTGGTGGTTGGTATCCGTCTAATGGTTCTATTGCTTTTGTATCAGAAATTGTATCACCTACTGTGAAATATTTAATATCCTTAAGTCCTGTTGCTAAGTATCCAACTTCACCTGCTTCTAAACTTTTAGTTGGTTTTAAATCAGGTGAGAATATACCCACTTCTGTTGGTGTAAAGCTTTCTAATTTCTGTATTGTGTATAATTTTTTATCTTTTTTATCATTTATTTCAAATTTACCTTCAAATACCCTTACTGCTACAACAACACCTCTATGTTCATCATAGAAAGAATCAAATACCAGTGCCTTAAGAGGCTTATTAATCTCTCCTGCAGGCTCTGGAACATCCTCAATTATCCTATCAAGTAGCTTATCAATATTAAGTCCAGATTTACCAGATACTTTACATATTTCTACATTATCATCAAGATTAAGTAGTGTTCTTAATTCTTTTTCTCTATTTTCAATATTAACACCTTCAATATCTACCTTATTAATAACTGGGATAAGTTTTAGACCTAGGTCTAGTGCTTTTCTTGTATTTGATATTGTTTGAGCCTGTATGCCTTGTTGAGCATCAACTAAAAGTATAGCTGCTTCACATGCTGCTAGGGATCTAGATACTTCATATGAAAAATCTACATGTCCTGGAGTATCTATTAGATTTAATTCATATCCTTTCCAATACATTGTAGCAGCCTGAAGTTTTATAGTTATACCTTTCTCTTGTTCTAAATCTAGCCTATCCATTATCCTCTCCTTATTCTTTTCTCTTGCCATATCTTTTCCAGTTATTTCAAGAATTCTATCTGCAAGAGTAGATTTACCATGATCAATATGGGCAATAATTGAGAAGTTCCTTTTTTTAGATATTTCTATTTTTGAATTCATAGGGAGATTATACAATCTTTTTTGTTTATAATACAGGGATTATTACTCTACAACACTAAATGATATAGTAATGACTTGATTGTATCTGATTGGGTTGGTATTAGATATAGAAATGTATGCAATATCCTTACTACCTGCAGGTACAACAATTGTAGGTGATGATATTGCACCAACACTATTTATTAGTACTAAGTATTTATCTTTATAGTACATATTAATATCACTGTTTAATAGCTCTTGAGTGTAGCTATCTATTCTTAATTTCAAATCGCTAGATGATTTATTTACTAATTCTATAACAGGTTTAGAGTATTCACCTGCTTCTCTATTATTTATAGTAAATGAATATTCAAAGTTATTCTTATCAGTAAATGTAAGTGATTCATTATTGATATAGTTATGTGTCCCACCTACTAATACTGCCCCAATTTCTTTTTTATCCTCAACACCTAAAACATTATTATTGATGCTTGAATATTTGGGTGTTAAATTAACAAATGCAAGAGAGGATAATACTATAATGCTAATTAGGAAGAAGAAAAGTATTGGCTGAATTACAAATTCAAGTTTAAGAAGGTATCTTTTTATTTCTCTCTGTATCATATATTTCTAGTATAATTTATTATTATCAGGATATATTCTATTAGCCTCGTTCTCATATACATTTAAAAGAAGTATAGCACTCAGTAGTGATACTGTTCCACTAAGAATACCTATCCACATATAGTTTATCATAGATAATGATTGAGAAATTATAAGTCCAGTTATTATCCATGTAAATAATGTCCATATAATTATCTTAAAGAAATCTGTCTTGTCTTTTGATATCCAGCCAAGTAGATTTAATTTAGTTAATTTAACTATAGTTCGAGGACTTTCTAATGCAGATTTAAATATTGATTTCTTAAATATTAAATATAAAGTATTTAATCCTATTACTAAAAATACGATTAGATTAGAAATACTGTTTACAAATATTGCATCTTGCTCTGTTTTGAATAGTATTTCTACTGAGAATAATCCTGATAGTGTACTATGAAGAGAGAAATCTATACCTTTTATTGATATTAATGCAAATATACTTAAAAACTTAACAGTCACAATTAATGCTGCAGGAATTATTGAATATCCAATTGTTTTAAGAATTATTTTTGACATTTTGGGCAGTATTTAATTTCTTAGATAATCTTGAAATCTTTCTAGAAGCGTTCTGTTTCTTAATTACCTTTTTACCTGCTGCCTTATCAAGTATTTTATTTACTCTTGGGAGTAATTCCTTTGCTTTCTCGATGTCTGAAGATAGTAGTGTGTTAAACTTTTTAACAGCCTTCTTTATTCTAACTCTTAGTCTGTTATTATTAACTTCTCTTTTTTCAGATTTTCTTATATCTTTTATTGCTGCTTTTATATTTGCCATTTACTTTTATATTTTTATATTACAATCGATTGATTATATCTATAAACAGTATATTTGTAAACAGAATTATTTATTGTTAATATAAATATATGAAAAAAGAACATCGTATACAACTTTTTATTATTCTTAATATTCTAATTCTCATTATAGCAATTGGATCTATATACTTTGTACAATCAAAAAAAGGTATGAATGATGATGTAGATGTATTAGGAAAAACAACAGAAGATATTAAAGATATACCATATACCCATAATCTAGCTCCTCAATCTGTCATAACTGGTTCTGTCTATGATTTTACATTAAATATATATACACAAGAGGATAGTATTATAAATATCAAGGTCGTAACATTGCCTAAATGGATGTATGTAGAGAATAATAGAGTATACGGGATACCTTCAAATGCAGATATTGGTAATCATGAATTAGTTTATAGTATTGATATTAACGGTCAAATTTCAGAATATAGAACAAATATTTTAGTATATGAATCAAATGAAGAGTAGGGCACTAATTTTTACTGTAATAATCATATCAATTATAATTATTTTAGGTCTAACAATGTATAGATTATTTAATAAAGATTTGAATTGTGAACCATATAATTTAAGAATTATTAGCAATGATAATGAGAAAGAGATTATTTGGTATTCTCAATCATCTTGTGCTTCATTTATTAAGTATGGTAATCAGTTATCATCTATAGATAGAAAAGAGTTACCAATAATTAAAAAAGGTATATTTAATACAAAGTATCAAGTGAGATTGAATCAAGATATGAGATATCTATATATAGTAGTAAATGGGCAAAACTATTATTTAAATGGAAAGGTTATAGAAGTTAATTAATTCTTCTTTTTAATTTTTTCAATTACTTTGTTTTCAAAATATTCTCTTTTACCACTAAGTTTAAGATATATCATATTGATAGATCTATAAACAGGGGAGTTTATGAAATTTAATGAGAATCTATTACCAGCTTCGCTGTAGTAAAGAATTAATCCTAATCCAATGATAATTAAGCTTAATACTACTTTTGATAGTGTAGAATCAAATATACCTGTTTCTGGAGCAGTACAGCTTTGTGCAACATTTATAGAAACAGATGATCTTAATGTATTTATATTAACAACTTGATCTGGAATTTCAACGACAACCTCATTTAAGTTTTGACCTGTTAGTGCAGTACTTGATGCTGTTGCTCTAAATTGGATTTGTACATTTGAACTAGATGTTCCTATTGTCCAGTTAGATTTTGACCATACTATTTCTTGTGTTGAACCTACAGTACTTACAGTTACTAAACCACTATCAGATGCTGCAACACCATCTATTATTGTTGAGTTAGTCTGATATGTAAAACCTAATGGTAATTTATTCTTTACAGATTGTAATGTTGTACTACCATCATCAGATAGCTCTCTAATAAGGATGGTAAAGAGAACAGTGTTATTAGGTGATGTTCGTTCAACACAGGTTCTCGAAGATGTATTTGTTACTTGTATATCTAAAGTTGTAGTATCTCCTCCATTTGTTGGATTATCATTGTCATCATCATCATCAGTATTTCCTTTTCCATCATCTGTGAGTGGTATGGTTTGTGATGCTGTACAGAACTGAGAATTAATCTCCTTTCCATCTAATGTAACCACAGCAGTAACTGTGAGTTTCTCACCTGCTGTCATATTTGTAGTATTAATAAGATCTAGTGCTTTAGAATCAGTAAAGTTAGCATTATTATAAAGATATGCTCCATCTAATTTGACTATTCCTGTATCAAACTTAGATAATATATCTTTTGTTGTATATTCTTTAGTTCCAGTTGATAGTTTTAGTTTCGTACTTATTGATTTTGGAATTGCTTGTATACTATCAAGTTCTATTTCTAAATCTTTTATTTTTGTTGCATCAGTAAAGCTAAAATCTAGTGATTTACAATATGGTTGAGTATCTTTTTGAACCTTTAACTCTCTATAACATGCTTCTGATGTAATCTGACTATTTGTTTGAGTGTTTGCAAAAGCTTGGACTGTTAGTTTATCAGCATCTGTTGGTATGCTATCTAATTGGTGTTTTACACTTACTGTTTTGTCTTCTTCATTAATTACTTGTTTACCTGCATCAGTAATTTCTATCTTTTGACCATTTATTACATACTGAAAAGATTTATATGTATTTGTATTTACTGTTTGATTTTCAGGTAATTTAAATTTTGTAACTATTATTGGTTTTTCATTGTACATAATACTGTTTGCATATTTATCTCCTTTATCATTTTGAATTGATACGTCTAGACAACCAGCATTTGCGAAATTATCAACCTTACATGAAATTATATCTACTTTATCATTTCCTCCAACAACATTGCTTGCTAATTTTGTATCACAGACAACTGAACAATTTCCATCACTTTTAACACTTCCCACTTGAAATTCAAATGCACTCTTACTACTTAAATCATTGCAGGTTCTTGCAGTATCTGTTGTTACTGCATAATAGCAGGCACAGCTTTTTGATGCACTTGTATTAGTTGGAGATATATCTTCAGTATTTAAAAGATAGTATCCAACTCCAACTGCAATTAATCCTATTAATAATGATAATCCAAGAATGATATATACTGTTTTTTTTGTTTTAGATGTATCCATAAATATTGCACTAATTATTTTAGTGTATGCAATCTACTATGTATTGTCAATTGTTTTTATTATAAAAAGGTTTAACAATGCTAGAGGATTTGTAGTGGAACTTTTAGCTTCAATATCTATATCAATTAATTGGTTATACAGGGATTGTATTTTCGTAAAACTAACTCTATTTCCATAGTATGCAATAGTTCTAATAGCAAAGGGGGCAATACCTAATTCTTTCGCAATCTCTGATGGATTACTATACTTATCTTTAAGGCTGTAATACATAGAGATTAATCTTAAATTTCTATTTAGCATAGAAACAATATAGTTAATATCTTCTCCATTATCTAACAATTCTTTAATAAGGAGGAGGGCTTCTTTTTTTTGCATCAAGTTTATACTATCAAGTAACTCCCAAACTTTTATTGTTTTTGTATTCATTATGTTTTCATATACAATATCCTTTGTTAATAATTGTATTTCAAGTAGTGATATCTTCTCAATTTCATTATATGCAAGCTCTGTATTATTATCTAAATATTCAATTAAAATATTGAATGCATCAATATCATATTTTATATTTATATTTTGCAGTAATTCTTTTACATATGATTTGAACTCTGGTTTCTTTGGTACTTCAAATTCTAATATTTCACCATTTTTTTCTATGAATTTGTAATACTTTGTAGTTTTTGCAATCTTAGCTTTTTCTACAAATATAATGGAAAGTGTTGCAGAATAATTGTTGATTATTTTTTCAACAACATC
>CAZJKB010000029.1:0-8425 GCA_964546485.1 uncultured Candidatus Saccharibacteria bacterium
AGAGTAATACTTTTTAATCCAGGAGGATTTAAATCCAGAATTTTTCAAAAAGCATCTAGACATGAAATAGATCTATCTCCATTTATGGAACCAAGTGAATTAGCTAAACTAATATTCTTCATAATAAACATGCCAAAGAATATGGAAGTTAGTGAGATAATAATAAATAGAAAATAACTAATTCTTTCTTATTCTAATGAAATAGATACTTAGGATTGCAACAAGTATATATATAAATGCAATATACCCAACCGCATATTGAATATTAAACTTTAATTGGAAATATCCAAAACCCCAGATAATTAAAGTGGCAAAAATAGAAGATATTAAATTAATTCCAGACATTGCAGTAGCTCTAATAGAACTATCCAATCTCTTATGTATTAAATTCTGAGTATATGATATCAACATTCCTTGAGAAAATATTTCCATTAACATTGCAATAAATGCAACATATGGATTAAATACAAATGATAAAAGAATAAAGAAAAACAAAGAAGAACAAACAGGAATAATTATATTGTATAGAATATTATCTGGAAACTTACTATTTACATAACTAATGAATGTCTTAGAAAGATACAACAAAGTAGTTAATCCACCAATCAATCCTATCCCAAGTCCTAATTCAGCAAATATTGGGTTATATATCCATTTTAATTGTACTGCCATACCTTCAATAATAGAAAAAAGAATAACCAGTATAACAATATACCTATCTTTTATAATATATTTGAATGCACTAATAGTATGTGTAAAATAATTTGCCTCTTGCTTAGTTTTACCCTCTTTTGTAACCTCTGGTTCAATCATATTCACAACAGCAATAATTCCTATTAAAGCAATAGGGAATCCTAAAAAGAAAGGGATATTAACATTGTATTGATAAATCTGCGCTCCTAAAAAGATACATACAGTACTAACTGCAAATGTATATGCCCTACTCTTTCTCAATATCTTTTTATATTCATCCTCTCTTTTTAAATCAACAAGTGTATCAAAGAGTAATGAACTATCTGCACCAGAAGTTAATGCTTTACCCAAAGCTCTAAATATCCAAATAATAACGATTGCATAGAAGGAACTAAAGAATGGCAAAAACATAACCATAAACCATGTAAGGAAATAACCCAATGCAACAGAGAATTTTCTAGACACTTTATCTGCAACAATACCTGTAGGTACTTCTAAAAATATCAAAGCAAATTCTTGTAATCCTAAAATAAAGGCTGTTTGTAATGGATCAAACCCCTTAATTTCTGTGAGATATACATATGAAATAGGAAGTATAAATATTGGTAACTCGACTGCTCTAAGTATATAGAATAAAGGGATGTTTCTTTCAATTGTTTTAGGTAAAGAGAACAATTTCATAAAACTTATTATATCACAATATCCCTTGACATAATAACACTTCTCTAGTATTATCCTTTAGTCTAAGAAATATGGTATATAAGTAAATCCATATGAGACAAATAAAATTCTAAAATATTAATATAAAATAAATGGCTAAGAGTAGAACTCAAAAGTCTGAGCTATTGGATAAGTATAAGGAATTACTAAATAGTAGTAATGGATATATACTCATTGATACAAATAGTTTAGATACATTAACAATAACTAAATTCAAAATGGATTTAGAAGAGGTAAATGCTAAATATGAAGTAATTAAAAACTCAGTATTTAAAATTGCATTACAAGAGGCAGGACAACCTGTTGAAACACAAGTATTTGATGGTCCTACAGCAGTAATTACATATTCTGATGACCCTACTGCACCAGCAAAACTAATTAAGAAATTAAGAGAAGAATTGGATAAAGGAGAGATTAAAGGTAAATTTGCACCAAAACTTGGAAATATTGAAGGTGCATATGTAGATTCAGAAAAAGTTATGCAATTAGCAGACATCCCATCAAGAGAAGTATTACTTGCACAATTACTTGGTTCTATGAGTGCTCCAATAACAGGAGTAATGCATGCCATGACAGACAAAGTCAGAGGCTTTACTATGGTTCTCAAACAATTATCAGAGAAATAATTATTTAATTTAATTAATATATAAAAATGGCATTATCAGCAAACGCAACAAAGGTAATGGAACTTGTTAAAGAAATGACAGTTCTAGAACTCGCAGATCTCGTAAAAGAGATGGAAGAGGTATTTGGAGTATCAGCAGCAGCTCCAGTAGCAATGGCAGCAGCTCCAGTAGCAGCAGCAGAAGTTGAAGAGAAAACAATGTTCAACATTGTTCTTCAAGATGCAGGTGCTAACAAGATCAATGTAATCAAAGTAGTAAGAGAGATTACAGAATTAGGTCTTAAAGAAGCTAAGGATCTTGTTGATGCAGGTGCAGGTTCTGTATTAAAGGAAAATGTACAGAAAGATGCAGCTGAAGAAGCAAAGAAGAAATTTGAAGAAGCAGGTGCTAAAGTTGAATTAAAGTAACCTACTTTAGATTTTTGAAAATAGAAAAGAGGAGAGCAATCTCCTCTTTTTTTATTTATTAAATTAATTTCACAACCCTCTTCTTTATGCTATCATCTAGTTATTAATATCAAAATAAAACTCAATGGATTTCAAAATAATTGAAGATACAAATAGAGAAACAGAGTTATTTATTAAAAATAATAATGGACATGTATTACAATCATATCAATGGGGAGAGATAAGAGAGAAGGAAGGTCACAAAGTTATTAGATGTACTGTTACTGATAAAGAAAATAATATAGTTATATATTCTCAATTAGTATTACATAGATTACCTAGATGGTACCCTTCCCTATCAAAGTATGTATGTGAAGTATGGCGAGGACCAATAATAGATAAAAATAGAAATATTAATGAGATACAAGAAGCATTAGATACATATATTTCTAATTTAAAAGAGTTAGGTAAAAAAGAAAAAATAATGTTAATAAAGTTTGAACCTAATATTGAAAAAGATACCACATTAGGAAAAATATTCTCTCAACAATTAGTTAAATCTGAAAGCACATTTGTAAAAGGAAGTGGCATAATAGATTTAGATAGAGATATAGATACAATATTTAATAGTTTTAATAAATATACAAAAAAGAATATCAGAAAAAGTATTAATAAAGGGGTTGAAATAAACATATCTAGAACAAAAGAGGAACATATAGAGGCAATAAATAGAATATATCCTATACTAACAATCACCTCTAATAGAGCAGATTTTAGAATAAGACCCCTATCCTTTTATCAATCCCTCATAGATTTAGAATCAGATAATTTAAAAATTAGAATAGTAGAGGCATTTGTTAATAATAATCTTGCAGCAAGCTATTTTGCACTCATATATAATAATACAGTATATACACCATATAGTGGTTCAAACCGAGAATATTCTGAATATAAAGCTAATGAACTGATTAATTATGAACTCATAAAAGAAGCAAAGAGTCTTAATTGTACACGGTATGATCAATGGGGAATTCTACCTACAGATACAGATCCCAAAGATCCAATGTGGGGAGTGTCAAACTTCAAACTTGGGTTTAATGGCAAACGAGAAGAATACATAGGAGCATATGACTTAATTATAGACCATATAAGTCAAAAAATATTCACACTTGCATGGGATATTAGAAAAGTGTTAAATAATACTAGGAAATTGATTAAAAGGTCAGTTTCATAGTATAATATAGGATATATTATATATAATAATTAATTTGTTTCCCTATTAGAAATATGAATGAAATAACTCAATGGATATTCTCTAATGGAATAAGTAAAGAAGTATTAGAAATACTTATATTTATACCCATAATAGCAACTATTATTAATATCTCTAGGTATATTATTGGATTTAAATCATTTGGTATATATGCCCCTGTTGTATTAGCTATTTCCTATCATTTTACAGGTCTTCGATATGGACTATTCATTACTATTGTTGTAGCTATTTCAAGTATAATTGGATACAACATCCTAAAGAAAGTTAGAATGCACTATTTATCAAGAATTGCAGTAAATTATATACTCTCAATAATAGTACTCATCATATCTATACTTGCAATACAACAAATACCTTTCATAGGTATGAACAACTTCCAAGTAATAAACCCAATAGCTATTGTTTCCATCGTAGCATTAACAGACTTCTTTACTAAAATGTATATTAAAAAGAATATAATGCATACACTAAGAGTTCTTCTTGAAACAATAATTATTGCAATAGCAGGTTGGATCCTTATCTCCATTCCTAATATTATTAATCTAATAGTTAATAATCTTTGGATATTAATAGTAGTTGCAATAGCAAATATATTAATAGGATCATACTCAGGATTAAGGTTCAAAGAAATATTTAGATTTTGGTCAGCAGTGAACTATGATAATAGAGATTCTAAGAAAAATTAATAGCCAAGTACTTGGTGTAAATAGAAGAAATCAGGAGTATGTAAGACCCCTTAATTTACCATCTTCAAAAAGAATTGCTGATAATAAACTTCTGACGAAAAGAATAATATCTAGTGTTGGAATTAATACCCCTACCCTCTACAAAGTAATAAGAACTAAAAAACAATTACAATTTCTTGATTGGGAATCACTTCCAAAAAGTTTTGTAATAAAACCAAATCAAGGAACAGGAGGAAATGGTATTTTAGTATTCTTTGGTAAAAGGAAGAATAAATTAGAATGGATCAGACCAAATGGTACATATATGTCAAAAAACGACATAATATTACATATTGAAAATATACTAGAAGGTAGATATTCAATGGGAAATAGAATTGATATAGCATTAATAGAAGAGAGAGTGAAGAATGATAATAGTATTAAACCATATACATATAAGGGAGTTCCTGATGTAAGAGTAATTGTATACAACAGAGTCCCTATCATGGCAATGTTAAGACTTCCAACAAAAAGATCTAATGGTACTGCCAATTTACACTCAGGAGCAATATGTTGTGGAATAGATATAGCATCTGGTGTAACTATGTCTGGTATGTACCTAAAACCTAATCCAATTGTTGAGGATACATATAATTTTACAGACTATACATTAGATTTAGAAAGAAATGTCCCTATCACTGGTATTCAAATACCATATTGGAACAAAATACTTGAGATAGCAATTAAATGCCAAGATGTGAGTGGACTTGGATATTTGGGTGTTGATATTGCATTAGATAGAGAGAAAGGTCCAGTAATTTTTGAAATTAATGCTAGACCAGGTCTTGGAATACAGGTTGCAAATAGAGAAGGATTAAGAGAAAGACTAAAGAGAGTCGAAGGGTTAAGTATTAAGAGTATCAAACATGGAATATCTGTATCAAAAAATCTCTTTGGAGGACAAGTAGAAAAAGAGATTGAAACAGTTAGTGGAAAAACAGTTGTAAATCTAATAGAAAAGATCAATGTATTTCATAAAATAAAAACAAGAATAAAAAGAAAGAGAACTAAAACAGTAAAGAATAAAAGAGAAGTAGTAAATGCACTACTAGATACTGGAACAATTACATCACGAATAGATTGGGGACTTGCTGCAACAATAGGATATTACGATGCTCTCAACTATTTCATATCTTGTAATATTCCAAAAAGTTTCTCATCATTTATAGATGCTCAAGAATATATAGATAAAAACACAGAAGTAATTACAAAACACCCAGATATAATCAGACTTGCTAAGATATCAGAAGATGGAAAGGTACATGTAAGACCTGTAATAGAAGTAGATATAAAAATAGCAAAAGAAATAAAAAAGATAGAAATGGTTATTGGCAATAGAACCGATATGTTATATCCTGTATTAATAGGTAGGAAGGACTTGAAAGACTATCTAATAGATCCGAGTAAAACATTTAATAAGTAAAATATATGGATTATAAAAAATATTTAGAAATAGCTGGTAATGTGCATTTAGCATACTATATTCAAGCAGCAGATAAATTAGGAATTAAATATGAAATCATCATTCCTAGAATGACTGCAAAATTTTCTTCAGATAAATACCATTGGTTCATTAATGTAACAGCAAATCCCCTCACCTCTGCACCAAGTGCAAGACTTGCAAGAACAAAAAATCTTACAAATAAGGTACTATCGTTAGCAAATATACCAGTACCAAAACAGATTAAAGCAGAAACTATTGAAGAAGCATTGCAGTTTTTTGAAAATGAAAAAGATATAGTACTAAAACCTGCACAAAATCTCGGAGGACATGGAATATCTATTCTTCCACAAACAAAAGAAGAAGTGATAGAAGCATTTAAGGAAGCTCAGAATAATGATAGACATCAAAGAGTACTTATAGAGAAATTTATACAAGGTGATAATTATAGATTTTTAGTTGTAGGTGATAATGTAGTAAGTGTAGTTAGAAGACTTCCTGCTCATATTACAGGAAATGGTATAAATACAATATTAGAATTAATAGATATAGAAAATAACAATAGAAAGTTAAAAGGCCTCCTCCCTATTCCACTTGACGAAGAAACACAAAGACAGATTGAAAAGCAAGGGTATAATGATAATACAATTATTGAAAATGGATTGACTATTTTTGTTAGAAAAAATACAAATTTAACAACAGGAGGAACAACAGAAGAGTGCCTACAAGAAGTAAATCCATACTATTTGGAAATTGCAATAAATGCAGTTAAAGCATTAGATATGAAATTTGGAGGAGTAGATTTAATTGCTAAAGATATAACAAAGCCAGGAGATTGTGCAATCAATGAAATAAACTACAATCCAGGACTAAGACTTCACTATAAAGTTGATAAAGGTGAACCTGTAGATGTTGCATACCATATAATTAAATATATAAATGAATTATATAAAAAGATAAATAATTAAATTAAAATCTGCTCTTATGAATATACAAGTATTAAAAGGTTTAAATCTTCAAAACGATCACACTGTTATTAAAATAACTCTAAGTACTAAACCAAAAACAGAGTTACTAGAATTAATAAAATCATATCATGAAGTATATTTAAGAGATTATGAAATAGTAGAAAATACAATCATCATACATTCTGATTTAGATCATATGTGGAAATTAATAGCTCCTGTATTAGAAAAATATTCAACCAATGAATGGAGTTACGATCTATCAAAAGAATATATTAGAAATGAAGTAATTAAAAACCATGTACCTTCTATGTCCAGTATCCCAATTTTTGATTATGCTCAAAGAGAAGGTATAGAAATCACTCAATATTTTGTAGAAGAAGGCTTCTCTACAAAACAAGAGTTAAATTCATTTAATAAATACTATATCCTAGGATGTGGAGTAGAAACTGAATCTTTTAGTGGAATATCCTCATCACATGATTCATACATAGGATTTAAAACACAAAGAGATAAGTGGGCAACAAATACCATTGTTCAAAGACTCAGACTCCCTATTGCAAAATGGGATTTAATAGAATCAGAAGAACATTTAAAAGAGCTATTTAATTCATACAACAAACCTGTAGTTATAAAGCCAACAGGTCTAACACAAGGTAATGGTGTTGTAACAAAAATCGATACATTAGAAAAAGCAATTGAAGGATATAGATATGCAATGTCCTGTATAAATGAAAAACCAAGACAAAAATATCAATACAAAGTAATGATACAAGAACAAGTACAAGGTGATGATTATAGATTCTTAACAATTGATGGGAAAATGTTCATTGCGACAAAAAGAGTTCCTGCATTTATAACAGGAGATGGAAAAAGTACAATAAAAGAATTAATAGATGAAACAAATAGAGATCCAAGGAGAGATATAAACAACCCTGCTCATATCCTCAAGCCTATCCAATATGATGAGATGTTAGATAAATATCTATCAGAACAAAATCTAACACTTGAGTACATACCAAAGGATCAAGAAAGAGTATATGTAAGAAAAGTAGCTAGCATGAGTCAAGGAGGAATAACTGAAGATGTAACAGATAATGTTCACCCACAACTTAAATCAATTGTTGAAAGCATATCATCAACAAACAAATCATATGTAATGGGTATAGATGTAATATGTAAAGATATATCTCAACCTCTAACGAAAGATAATGGATCAATTATTGAAATAAACACAATGAATGAAGCATATTTAAATGCATTCCCTGTCATAGGGAGACAATACCCAGAGATAGGTGAGATATTCGTCCAAAAACTATTATCTAAAAACCCTAAATGTAGTAAATATGTAACAGTTGGATTAACACATGAAAATATAAAAAGTACAATATTAACTAATATAGATACAAACAAGAATATTGGTATATATATAAACAAAAAAATATATATAAATAATTATGAAATATCACAAGAAGAAGATATATGGAGAGCCATTGAGGCCTTGAAACTAAATAAATCTCTAGACATTATAATAATTAACCATGAAACAGAAGATAGTGTTAGGGAATATGGTTTAGGATTTAGCAGGATTGATGA